>DATMXJ010000050.1:0-5592 GCA_035561675.1 Thermoplasmatota archaeon | reverse complement strand
CAGCAAAATGGCTTGAGGACGGCAAAGAGATCTCTATTCCTGGCGAACAACTGTTTGAAAACTACTATATACAGGATATCAAAGGCACTGGAGCATTTGAAAACTATCCGAACCGCAATTCCATACCATACAAAGAAATATACGGCTTGAAACATGCAAAAACCGTATACCGCGGGACCTTCAGGATGACCGGATGGTGCGAGACCATCAGAGCGATCGTTGCACTTGGTTGGTTAAATGAAGAACCACCCAAAGGCTTTGCTGGGAAAACATTCGGAGATCTGACAAGACATCTCATCGGTGCGAAACCAAAAGACGATCTCCCACAGGCAACAGCAAGATATCTTGACCTCAAACCCTATGCCGCGATCATCAAACGACTTGAATGGCTCGGCTTGTTTGGAAATGAACCACTGCCAAAGGATAAAAACAATCCCTTAGATTATCTTAATGTTCTGACCTTGCAGAAGATGTCGATGGGACAGCATGAGCGAGACATGGTCGTCATGCACCATGAGTTCATCGCAGAATATCCATCGAAAAAGGAGTATGTCACTTCAACGTTGGTTGATTACGGTATCCCTGATGGAGACACCTCTGTCGCCCGTACTGTCGCACTCCCTGCTGCTATTGCGGTAAAGATGGTTCTGAACAAACAGATAACCATGACCGGTGTTCATATCCCTGTCATCCCGGAGTTCTATAATCCGATCCTGGATGAGCTCGAAGAAATAGGCATCACATTCAGGGAGAAAACAGAACCATTGGAAAATTGATATTCTCTAAATCACCAGACGACCGATATCATTTTATAACAAGGAAATATACCGCTCAAACAGAGAACAATCCTATTTTAAAGGAGTGATAGATAATATGACGATGAAACCAACCGATGTTCATGCTACACTTGGGAAATACATGCTTGCAGACGGATTCGACCTTGTCTTAGACCTTAAAAAAAGCAAAGGATGCAGGATCTACGACTCCCGATCCGGAAAATATTTCCTTGACGGTTTCTCGTTTTTCGCAACCGCACCCCTCGGATGCAACCATCCTGCAATGCTTACACCAGATTTTATAAAAAAAATGGGGGAACTGGCGGTCAACAATCCAACGAACTCTGATGTGTACACCGTGGAGATGGCTGAGTTCGTCGACAGCTTCGCTAAACACGCGATGCCAAAACACTTTCATCACCTCTTTTTCATCGCCGGAGGAGCACTTGCTATAGAAAACGGAGTCAAAACCGCGTTTGACTGGAAAATACGGAAAAACTTGGACAAAGGAGTTGGAAAGAAAGGCAGACAAATCATCCATTTCAAAGACGCATTCCACGGGAGAACCGGTTATACCCTCTCCATGACCAATACCTTTAACATGAACAAAACAAAATATTTCACGAAATTCAACTGGCCACGAATCGACAACCCAATGGTCCGATTTCCGCTCACCGATGCAAATCTCAAAGATGTTCAGGAGCGAGAAAAACACGCGGTCGCTCAGATACAGGATGCGGTGGCACAGAACCCTGACGATATCGCTGCTCTTATCATAGAACCGATCCAAGGCGAAGGCGGGGATAACCACTTCCGAAAGGAATTCTTCCAGAAACTTCGGCAGCTCTGTGATGAACATGAGATGATGTTTATCCTCGATGAAGTACAATGCGGTGTCGGGTTGACCGGGAAGATGTGGGCGTACCAACATTTTGATTTCGAACCAGATATCCTTGCATTTGGGAAGAAGACGCAGGTTTGTGGTATCATGGTCAGTGAACGCGTGGATGAGGTAAAAGATAACGTGTTTGTTGTTCCCAGCAGATTGAACTCAACTTGGGGTGGGAACCTTGTCGACATGGTCCGCTGCCAGAAATACCTTGAGATCATCGAGGAGGAACACCTGGTGAAAAACGCAGAGGTACAAGGGAAACGCTTATTGCAGGGATTGAAAACAGTCGAGAAGAAATATCCACAGAAGATTTCCAATGCCCGCGGGAAAGGTCTAATGTGCGCCTTTGATATGCTAACCCCGGAAAAAAGAGACGAAATGAAAGATAAGCTGTACGCCAATGGTCTTCTTGTTCTGACCTGCGGGTCTGTCACCATACGATTCCGACCGCCATTGAACATCACATCGGAAGAAATCGATGAGGTGTTAGCAATCGTAGAAAAAACCGTAAAAGCATTTTAAAATAATCACAGGGATATCTTTCCTTTTATGTACGGGGCGATATCCTGTATTTTTATTCTCTCTTGTTTGGTTGTATCACGGTTTCTGACAGTGACCTGGTTATCGTTCAACGAGTCGTGATCAACCGTGATGCAAAACGGTGTGCCTATCTCATCCATGCGTGCGTACCGTCGACCGATCGTCCCGCTTTCGTCATAGAAGGTGTTGATGCCTGCTTTTCTCAAATCCCTGTCAAGTATTTTAGCTATCTTGATGAGGTTCTCATCGCTGATCAATGGAAAGACCCCAGTTTTAATGGGTGCGACTATGGGATTTAGTTTCAATATCGTGTATTCCTCTTCCTTTCTCTTCTCCTCGACATAGTTATGTTCAAGGAGGAAATACAGGACCCGATCAATCCCATACGAGGGTTCGATGACATGGGGGACGAATTTCTCGCCAGTCTGTTTTTCTTTTGACTCAACGATCTCGTAGCACTCTTTTGGAATATCGATGGATTCTCCATCGACAGTGACTGTGATTTTCTTGGTCGTTGCTGCATCGAGCGATTCGAGTTGTTCCTTGATCTTTCCTGCTTTCCCACCAAACCGAGGACCGAGCACGTTCATCTTAGGAACCACTTTTTTCATCATCACTTCTCGTGGTTGTTCATACGACCGTAATGCGTACATGTCCACGCTTGAGGATTCGATATGAGCGTTGAGGTCGTACGCGGACCGGTCAGCGATCCCGACGCATTCCACCCACCCGAACCGTTCGCTGTACAGCTCTGCATCCCAGCATTCGGCTGCATAGTGTGCAAGCTCATTTGCCGCATGTTTCCGGAACCGGAACTTCTTGGGATCCACCCCGGCGGTGAAGAGAAACTCCTGGGTCAGATACACATAGTACGCCAACGCCTGGTTGTTGATGATTTTCTTCTTCACCGCATCAGCGACCGAGATCCTCAGTTCTTTATCATTATCAAAAAGGAATAATTCCTTTTCTTTGATTGAGTCAAAAAATGGGTGGGTCTTATCTTTGGGGTCAAAGAACACCTCTGCTTCTGCCATGGAGAATTCCCGTTGGCGAAGTGTCCCTTGGCGTGGGGAAATCTCATTGCGATATCCTCTGCCAACCTGGACGACCCCAAACGGCAGCCTCTTCCTACTATACTGATATAGCAGATGGAAGTTCGTAAAAATCCCTTGCGCAGTCTCTGGTCGTAGGAACGCTTTTCTTCCTTCACCGACACCGATTGTCGTGGAAAACATCAGATTAACTGGATGGGCGTCATGCAATTCTGCTTTGCAGGTGGGGCAGATGATCTGGTCTTCTTTTACTGCTTGCTCGACTGACATGCCTTTCTCGATGGTATCTTCGACCTTGTAGGATCGTTTACAGCGACTGCAGTCAACAGTAAGATCAGTAAATTCCTCCACATGCCCAGATGCTTTCAGCACCTCATACAAGGTGATCGTCGGTGTACTGATTTCAACGCAGTTATCCTTTAAAAGATAAAATGATCTCCAGAGGTTCTCGACATTGTTTTTTAGTTGAGATCCCAGTGGTCCGTAATCATAGAACCCTGCGATACCACCGTAGATTTCAAATGATGGATAGATGAATCCTCTGCGTTTAGCCACCATCATGATTTTATCGTAGATATCTTGAGGCATCAGGGGAACTCTCCTGCACTAGAAAAAGGGAATTCATTTGGAGGATTTAAACATGCATGCCATCAAATCGATATCGGTCACCATTCCCAGCAGCTTGTTTTCAGGGCTGACCACAGGAACATGGCTGATTTTGTTTTTCATCATCTTGCGAGCGATCTCTGAGATCGGGTCGTTCTTGTATGCTTTAATGACATTCGTAATCATGATTTCTTTGACCGCGACCGGGGGCAGATCGACTTTTGTCGTCGAATAGTACAAGCGGATTGTATCCCTGATTCCTTCCCAGGTCCAATCATCCTCATCGCCACCCATGCCAAGGTTCGTCTGCGACACACTTTCTTTTATATGACTGAGTTTGAATAAATCACCTTCGCTGACGATACCGCCAAGTTCGCATTCTTTATTCAGGATTGGTAGTGCGGTTTCGCTGGTGACATTGATGATCTCCATGATGATCGTGATCGGCGTCTCTTGATACACCGGGACAAGGTTTCTGGTGAAATAATTATCCACGATATCATCATAGGAATCATCCAACGCTTTGAGGATGTCGGTCGGGCTGATGATTCCAACCAGGTTCTTCCGTTTGTCAATCACAGGAAGACCGTGGATCCGATTTTCATATAGAAGTTTTGCTGCAGTGGATAGGTCATCGTCTTTCATCACGGTGTATGGTTTTGTACTCATGATCAACGCGATTTGTTCCTCATCAGGGTTTTTGAAAATATCAGAACGAGTCAGAACACCGGCGACTTTCTTTGTGTCCTTCTTCAGGATCGGCATGCCGGAGACATTATGTTTTGCCAGTATCTTCAATGCTTCTCGGATGGTACCTGGCACGTATCCTACAATTAACTCTTTTGACATTGCGTTTTCTACTTTCATCATTGTTGTCCCTCTCGTCCCTACCTATGTTGAAGCATATAATAGTTTTAAAGAGTCTTTCTCTAAAACGATGTATTTTTCTGATAGGTCGCGACCCTGAATGCAGTCATCTAAATTTAAAGCTTTCCTTGGAGTGTACGTGACAGTTGTCAACAATTCTTCAAGAGAGAATAAACCGGTTTTTTGTAACACTATTACTTCCTCAAGAACGTCCGGGTTGTTAATCATCGCATTATCCGTTCCAAGCAGGAGCGTCACACCGGTCTTTTTCATCAGTTCCAGGTCATGTTTCAAACGGAAAAACAGGTATGCTCGAGGGCAGATCACAATCGGAATGGATGCATCATTGACTTTCTCTAGGTCCGCCTTTGTCGCAGCAATCATATGTACTAACACATTTGGTTTCAGATCAAGGACGAGATCGATATCCTCACGTTCCACTTCACTGGCATGCAATGCAAACAGTTTTTTCTTTTTTCTGACATGCGATGCCAGCTTTTCGATTTCAGAATGCTCCCAATCAGAGATGCTGCTCAGACCAATCCCGTCGGAGTTTTCCAAGAGTCGATCCACCTCCAGTTTGTCGTAGGTCATCTGCAAAGGACGAGAGAGGATTACTGAATTGATACTAAAGTGTTTCAGCGCCTTTCGTATCTGATAAATCCCCAGGAATCCTCCCTCCCGGAAATCACAAAAAAACGAGGTACCTGCGGCGGACATCTCGGCAAGAGACTTCTGTATCCCCTCCAGGATTTCCTGTTCTGATGCTTGTTTTAATAATCGATGTTTCAATCCAGCGGGTGGGGCGACAAGGTCTTTGACATTGCGCGGGAGTTGAAGGTGTTGAAACCGGATGAAT
>DATMXJ010000049.1:0-10468 GCA_035561675.1 Thermoplasmatota archaeon | reverse complement strand
TTTTTTTCGTCAGAGGTACATGGATGGATATGAAATCTGATTCTTTGAGTAATTGCGAGAGGGGAACTTTTTTTGCCCCAAGTTGCCGTTCGAGTTGTTCGTTTTTCTGCTCATCGGTGTAGAGGACGTTCATGTGAAATCCTTTACTTTTCAGAGCGAATGCAGTACCGATACGCCCGGTGCCAATCACCCCTAACGTTTTAAATGAAACATCCTGTCCAAGCATGAGCATGGGTGCCCAGCCTTTGAAACTCCCGTCTCTGGTAAACGTATCTCCTTCAACGATACGTCGGGCGACCGAAAATAGTAACGCCCAGGCGAGTTCTGCGGTGGTCTCGGTTAACACACCAGGGGTGTTGCTCACTGGTATCCCTCGCATGGTGGCAGTAGCTATATCGATATTGTCGTAACCGACCGCATACGAGGCAATCATCTTCAGATTTGGTTCTGCGTTGATGACATCTTTGTCGATGGGATCTGTCAGAAGACAGAGGAGACCATCTTTCCCTTTGATGCCTTCGATGATTTCTTCTTTACTCAAGACACGATCCGCGGGGTTGACCTCAAGAGTGAATTCCTTTTGTAATGCATCAAGTCCAGGTTGGGGTATTTTTCTGGTTACAAAAATCTTCATAGGAGATCAGATGCTCGGTTCTAGATACGACGATTGTTATTTAGAGATTTCTAAAAACACGTCTGGTGATTAGCAATTAAAAAAAAAGAAAGGTGTTTCGTGGGAGATACCAAAGGATCACCGTATTTTTTCTTTCATGAGCTCATCGAACGAATAAAATTGCAGGGTTCCGTTCGCATCTAAATCAGCTTCTCTGTTCAACACCCATTGCTGTGTCGTGATTATCTTTGGTTGAGCGAATATTTTTATCTCTCTGTAATTTGGGTTTTTCTCTTTATCTATTATTTTATAGACAGACCAATTCACTTTTATAGGGTCGGTTGGTGAGTAATCCCCTATATAATTTACGAATTGTTCGGTCAGGTTCGCATCATAGGTATAATCAGTGACTCTAAATTCACTTTTCACTAATGTTTCTCCGGTTCCAGCTGAATAGTATGGTTCTTCGATGAGGTTCGCATTATATTGGAAGTAGCCAGTAAACATGTATCCCCAGTCGTTTTGATCATAGGGGGGGCCGTTTTCACCATCAGACAAGTCAAACGTTTTTGGGGCGTTTGTATATAGATAGTTGAGTACGCTATGGTATTGTCCCCATGTTTTAACATAATTTTTATTTGGAAAGAGATAGGTTCCCATGCTGATGTTATCGATTCCCCCGAAATGACAATTATCCGCATCTATGCTACAACTGTGTGCCATTTCATGTAAGATGAGCGATCCGAGCTGCACCCGTTTCCCTCGTGCTGTTGGAACAGCTCCCCCGAGGACGAAATTAAAGGCATTCTGGAGTGGTTTGAACCGTGCCGAGACATAAGCGATTTGTGTCGTGTCATAGACATTGTTTTTCGAGGGGTGCTGGAAGCCACCACCATGACCGATGACCAAATATCGGAAAATCCCTTTTCGTTCATCTGGAAAATAATTATCATAGAACTGTAACATCATACCGGAGTCTTGTGATATTTTCTCGATGTGTGGTAACACCTGTCCCCCACCGTTTGGTGGGCTATTTGGCCAACCATCATCAATGAAGAGTTTGATATTATGTTCAGCCAACCTTTCAATGAGTCCCTGCTTTGATTCTTCAAAAAGAGGGTGTGGTGGATCAAAGAGGCCGCCGCGACCCATATAATCGACTTCATAATAGATATCCTGGATGTAGGGGTCGGCAAACCATTTTGCCATTTTATATTCCTCGATATTGCTCAGACCGTCGAGGTCTGGGTCTAGGTTATTGTGATCGTCCCAGGTAAAGGGGTCGTATCCCCATTTCCATTCCCATGATGTTGGGATCCCGTCGTTATCAGGATCGAGTTTTGAGTCATCCACGGTTGGGTCTGTCCCGAGGACGTTCACTTCTGTCCAATACGGGATAAAATCACCGTCGTAATCGATTTGATAAATATTAAACCAAATCTCAAAAGTCTCCCCTAAATAATAGCCATATCCATCAGGATCCCCGAAATAATCATTCCCGGACCATCGGCCAGTCCGAAAATCATAGGTTACGGTAAAAGAGTCTCTTTCGATATTTTGAGTTTTTAGTCCCAATAACCCTGATTTTACCTGTTCCATGATCGTAAGAGTAATTACCGATGTTTCTTGTTCTTCTGGTACATCTTTCATGATTTTGTTTTCCTCAAACATGGTGTCCCAGGTATTAAACATGACCTCCTTTGTCCTCCCATGCTGTGTCACATCTTTGCTGATATATTCTAACCCGTCCATGTTTGAGATGAAATAGAACGTTGGTTTATTTTCCCAGGATTTCCCAGGTTTTAATAACTTATTAATAAGATCGCGGTCGCGGATTCGTAACACTTCAAGGACAACCCCTTGATTCTCCAGGGGACTAATCCGGTCGTCTATTGTGATTGAAGTTTGTTGGGGTGGAGTCACTTTTTTGGTCATATAATATTCGAAATAGACATATGTTCCAGAAACTAGTAAACCAGCGATAACAAGTAGCGAGACTCCTATCATTATTTTTTGTTTCCGTTTAACGTACATGATGGTTTGCCTCCGGTATGGAGTGGGATTGGATTTATATTAATAATATAGGTTACAATTTATATAAAGTTATTGGTATTGAAAATACGTTCTTGTTATTATTCATAGAAGCACTATATTTTCCTTGTAATTTTTCTTAGGTTGGTCGCAAGGAGGTGATCAGTTCAAAGAGAATTCTGTTTAATGAGGTATCCACCTTATGTTCTGAACCAATCCTCAGGAGCACACCATTGATTGAGTCGATTTCCGTTTTTTTCCCCTGTTGGATACTTTGCAACATGGAGGAATAGTTTTGTGCTGTATCCCGGATGACTGCTTTTGTTTTTTCGATCATATCCACTGGAGATATGCGTATCCCGTATGAAGATGCAATCAAGCTTGATTCTTTACACACAGACTCGACGGTCTTCTCCAACAGCGGATTGTGAAGCAAATACCCGTTTTTACAACCCAGAAACCCGGTCAAAGGATTAATGCTTGAGTTAATGATTGCTTTCCCCCAGATTTCCCTTCCAATATCAGTGCTCATCTGGGTCTCGATTCCTGCCTGATTGAATACCGTCACAAGCGTCTTCAATCTCTCGGAGTAATGGCCATCGAGTTCTCCGAGAATGGTCTTTCCTTTTCCCGTATGGATGACGACACCAGGTTTTAAAATAAGAGCACCATGGGTTGTCACACCTGCAAGGATATGTTTTTTTTCGATGTCTTGCTCTATTTTCTGGACATTATCTAACCCATTTTGAAGGGAGACGACCATGGTCTGACCATGGAGAAGAGGACGGAGCTGTCTGCTTGCACTCTCTGTGTCATAGGATTTTACGGTAAGAAGAATAAGGTCTGGTGCTAGGGAGATTTCTTTTGTTGATTCTACCGCGGGGACTGTCCGAGTGAGACGCGTTTTTCCGTTGATGATTAACCCTTTTTGTTGTATGCTGGCGATGTGCGGAGTTCTCCCAACGAGGACAACCGTGTTATGTTTCGCAAGTAACGCACCGAACAATGATCCAATAGCACCTGATCCAAAAACAACGATATTCATAGGAGTATTCCTCTGTCTTTACATTGGATTTCTATGTCCGCTTGAGTCATGGTGAGAAGCGGACTTAAGATCGGTACGACACTATTTTTTTTGAGGAGCGCGAGATCGGATAATGCCTTGGTTGGTGTCTCAAACGTATGATCGGTGATCACTGCATCGCATTTTTTTTCAGATACGATATTGGATAACTGCTGGTAGAAGTCATTGCTTTTTTGTTCGATAAAGAATGTTTCTGCATCAGCATACCAGTGAGAAAGAAAAGAACAGATAGCCTTCTCATTGGATTGGTTCGTCGTCACAAAAATAATGTGGCATCCTCTTCGCATCAGATACCATGCTGCAAGGAGTGATGAGGGGTTCTTGACCAGGGTAAGTACTGTTCCTTGGGTCCCTAATGGAAGACCTCCCGCTCCCTTGATTTTTTCTGTAAACAGAAATGATTTCTTGTCTCGTATCTCAATAAAAAGCTCGATGTCAGGATTATTTAGATGTACTCGTGCGGCGGTTGCCTGCACAATGTCATTACCAATTTTTATTGCGACCTGCTGACTTGTGAACGGATGAGTCCCTACTCGTGTTGCCCGTATGGCGAAACTTTTTTGCTTGCATAAAACATTTTTTGTAAGGTGTTGAGCCATCGCGGACATGTCCTGCAAAGATGAGGTTGTTTGCATCGCTGGGCTGAATGAGACAATGCCAAAAATTCGAGGCAATATTTTGATGCTCTTTGCCAGGTCTGTTGTTCTAAGATAGATCCTTCCTCGTTCCGTTCTCACGACAACCGAGATGTTTTCCCTTGTGAACGCATTTTTTATATTCCGTACAAGAATTGTTTCGAAATACTTTCGCACATAAGTGCTCTTGAGCGAAAGCTCCCCATATCGCAGGATGATCACATCGTATTCCATCGTTTTTCAACATCAGACTGATATACATTAACTTTTCACTGTCGAAACATTTTAGATACTTTGATGCGATATCCAGTCGTATGAGTCCTTTCATTGTGGGACGTAGAAATCTGGTTAGAGGTTTCTATTCACCTCCTCTCAAAAAAACCATCATTCAAAAACTAAAAATCGGAAGAACATTTTATGTGCTTTTAGCGTTCATCCCTGTTAGTATTTTATTATATGTGTTTACCAAGGAAGACTCAATTATCTTTATCACCTCGGTGTTGGCTATTGTTCCTCTTGCTCGAATCATGGGTTATACCACAAAGGAAATTTCATTGCAGACAAATCCGACCGTGAGTGGTCTTTTTTCAGCTACTTTTGGCAACGCAATAGAGTTGATTATCGCGATTCTCGCTTTGAACGCTGGCTTAATACAGGTCGTCCAAGCATCCATAATTGGGAGTATTATCGGAAATATTTTACTCCTGGTCGGGCTCAGTATTTTTGCTGGTGGTATCCGCTACAAGAATCAGCGGTTCAATAACGAGACCATCGCCGTATCTTCGACCATGTTGATCATCGTCGTCGCAGGGCTAGCGATTCCTAGTGTTTATGAGATAGTAACACCGAAGAATCCTCAGATTTTACTTCTCAGCAGTGCTGTTGCTATTGTTATGGCATTGATTTATCTCGCTGGGCTTTTCTTTTCGTTACGGACCCATAAAGATCTTTTTGACGCAAGTGATGAGATAAAAGCAACCCAGGAACGACCGACCATGAGCCGTCGTCTCGCTGCGTTAATCCTTTTCCTTACCATTGTTGTCGTTACCTTTGAATCCGAGATCCTTGTTAGTACTATTGAACATGCAGCACAAGCGATTGGTCTGTCACAGGTGTTTATCGGTCTTGTCGTCATTGCGATTATTACGAATATCGCAGAGATATCAACCGCTGTTCATTTTTCCGTCAGAAATAAGCTTGACGTCTCAATCGAAATTGGACTGAGTAGCGCCATACAGATAGCCTTATTCGTCGTCCCTATCCTGATGCTGGTGAGCCAGGTATTCAATTTTGGTTTCACGCTTGTATTTACGCCCTTTGAAATCCTTGCGGTAATCCTTGCGGTCTTAATTGTGAATTACCTTTCTGCGGATGGAAGATGCAACTGGTTAGAAGGAGCACAGTTGATCAGTGTCTATTCCATCATCGCGATCGCGTTCTTTTTCGTCATATGAAGAAGGATATGATTTACCATTCTCCTTGGAAGGTTTGTTCGACGCTTTTAAGTAAATGAGCGGCTGAAAAAGAGATGTTCATCGGCGTAAGAGAGATTTTTCCTTCGCTTAAAGCCTTCAGATCTGATTTTTCCTCCATGTCCTTGAATTGTATCGGAGGCGTCCGATGAATGAACTTGTTCCCTGTTTTATGGAACAGTCTCCCATATCGAGTGTTAAAAAGGGATGTGATTTCTAGAGGAGTTGACACGGTCGCATCAAAAGGGATGTTCAGGGAAAATAGATCAACGTCCGAGAATGCTTTATTCATAATGATGGTTGTTACTTTTGCTGTGATTTTGGCTGCGTTTTCAAAAAGCGGATTGTTCTTTGGTGTATAAAAATCTGTTTTTTTATCACGGAGCGTGACAGGGATAGAAAGCGATGAGGCAATGGATCGTACTCCATCGATAGATCCTTCAATGGCTGCTCCGATTGTCCCAGAACTAAGCGTCCTGGCTTTTCCAATATTCAACCCGATATTTATGCCTGAGATAATCATTTTTGGTCTGACAGTAACAATGTCGTATAACCCTATTTGCACGCAATCTGCAGGGGTTCCGTTTAGGAGGAACATTTCGACGCCGTCATAGGTGATTTTCTTTATTTTCAGTTCCTTTTTTGTGGTAATCGCCTTCCCAATCCAACTTCGTCCACAGTCAGGGACAACAGCAGCTACTGAATAGTTCTTTGAAAGCTCCTTTACCAGTGTTACAAACCCTGCTGATGTGTACCCATCATCGTTTGTCACAAGGATGTCGGTCATCGGCACCGGAAAAAAACAGGGGCTTAATGAACCTTTCCGGTGGAAATGATCCATATCGAACATTTAAATAGGAGCATTCTATGAGAGACCAAAGTATGATTACAAAGACGGGAAATGATCTGGATATCATCCTTATCACCGGGGAGTATTATGATGATCACCCGCTCTCACCGGTCGGGGTTATCGCTAAAGTACTCGATGCGAAAGGATATCGGGTTGGTATCATCGAGAAGCCAGAGACACAGGAGCACTACACAAAGTTAGGCGCCCCTCGTCTTTGCTTTGGTGTCACTTCTGGTTCCATCGATAGCATGGTTCATAACTACACCCCCTTGAAACGAAAACGCGTTGAAGATAAATACAGCGATGCGACAACACTACCGGACCGTGCAGTGATCTATTATTGTAACAAGCTGAAGCAATACTTCAAATCCAGCGTGATTGTCATTGGTGGTATTGAGGCGTCCTTGCGACGATTTGCACATTATGACTATTGGGATAACAACATACGGCGGAGTATCCTGCTTGATTCACGGGCACATATCCTTGTTTATGGGAATGGGGAGAAACAGATTCTTGAGATCGCTGAGCGGTTACAACAAGGGAAGGAGTTAGCTGGGATACAAGGAACATGCATCCTTCAAAAAGACCTTGATTCAACCTTCGAACTTCTACCGTCTTTTAAGGAAGTCGTAGAAGATAAACGGAAATTCTGTGCAATGCAGATGAAATTTTCAAACGACAAAAACCTCGCACAGGAATATACGAACAGTTTTGTCGTGCAGTACAAATACCCTGACTATACGACCAAGGATCTGGACTGGATCTATTCATTGGATTACTCAAGGAAACTCCATCCAAAATCCTTGTTAAAAATGGGGAGATTCTCAGTAGTGATTCATAGAGGATGTATCGGTGCGTGTAATTTTTGTTCACTTTCGCTTCATCAGGGGAATCGAATTATTTCACGGTCTGAGACAAACATCCTTGATGAAATCAGACGATTGACAACACACCCTGGATTCAAAGGGTACATCGATGATTTTGTCGGTCCCTCCTCAAACATGTATGCAATGGTCTGTACTCGTCCACGATCAACGACCGCATGTTCGGAAACCTGCATCCAGTGTCCGCAGTTGGATAAAACCCATAAACGCCTTATTTCATTGTTACGTAAAGCCAGACAGATCCAAGGAGTGAAAAAAATTTTCATCCGTAGCGGCATCCGTTACGATCTCGCGCTGGAAAGCAGAGAGTACATAAAAGAGATCTCTGACCATCATGTCTCAGGTTGTCTGAAGATCGCCCCTGAGCATTTTTCAAATAACGTCCTCAGTTTAATGGGGAAGGATAACAGACGGTTCGATGAGTTTTTATCATACTTTACTGCGATAAATCAACGGAAAAAACAAGGATTGCGATACTATTTTATGATCGGCCACCCCGGTGATACCCTTAGTGAAGTAATCTACTTACATGACATCATCAAAAAACGGCATCTGGAGAACATTGAGCAGTTCCAGCTGTTCACCCCGACCCCCATGACGATCTCCTCTTGCATGTATTGGACGGGATACAATCCTTTCACCGGACGAAAGATCAATGTGGTCTATGATTATCATACAAAGAAAAAATTGAAGAGAATCATGCTGAATCTGCCTCTGAAGAAATCAACAGACGACGACTAAACAGTCACGGATGGTTTCTTTCTTACATCTTCTGCTTCATCTTCAAAGCGATATCCTTCTCGAGGCATTCTTTACAGCGTTCTTTATCATTCGGTCGTTGTTCACTGATTTCCCATTCAAGGTTGGTTCGTACATAAACAGGGACTGCCCGGCACTGAAGATGCCAATGATACAGAGAACCGTTTTTTTTCCAATAGTACGACATTCTCTCTTCCTCCTTTCATTGTTGTGATATTCTTTTTCCGTATTTAACTTTTTTACTCATTTAATCTATGAGTTAATATACATCACCTGCGATATGGTCCCTGATGAGGTGAGAATCCATGGATCAAAAACAAGTGTTGGAGCGATGGTTAAGACAACTGAAGAAAAACGAGATCAGCCCTGATGCGGTCGGTCTTGGCCCTGATAAGGAAAAAGCATTGCAGTTTATCCGTGAAGAGCTTGAAAAAATTGAGGCGATGGAGAAAAAACAGACTCCATCCAATTAGTAAAAATGAATGTTATTCCCACCGGAGAGCGACCACAGGGTCCATCTTTGCTGCTTTCCGTGCAGGGAGTACTCCTGCAGCGATACCGATTAGGATTCCGACGATGCTTGCGATCAGGAACCATTCTGGAGCATAGGATAGTTGAATAGAACCGGTGCTAAACGCCCCCCCGAGATTTTGTATACTATTGTTTAAGAGGTCAACGACAAACCAGCTTCCGCTGGCGCCAAGGATACATCCAGCAAGACCGCCTAACAGTCCGATGATCATCGATTGATACAAGAACAATTGTAGGATATCGCGTCGTTTCGCCCCTATCGCCATCATCGTTCCAATCTCCCTGGTTCTCTCAGTAACGGTCGCAAACATGATATTTGCTATGCCAACCCCACCGATAAGCAGGGAGATGAGTGCAATCGCGGTGATATACGTTCTGATGACACTCATGATTTTATCGACACGATCAAGGATGTACTGTTGGGTAATGACGACAAAATCAGAGTTCTGATCCTTATATTGACTCGCATCAGAGCCTGTACCATTAAGAAAGCTTAATATTTCATTTTGTGCTTCTTGGACTTGTGATGTGTCTTTTGCTTCAGCAAGAAGGATCGTGTACGCGACCACACGTTTAAGGATCGAACCGGCATTCGACCCGAAATAACTTGAATAATACGGTTTGGCTGGGCAGATAATCCCTGGTGTGGAAAGGGTGTTAAACATACTCAAAGTTGAACTTTGTTTTAAAATCCCAACGACCTTTGCATCGAGGGTTTTTCCATCGACTCGACGCAGATAGATTGTATCACCGATTTTCAATCGTTTATCTTTACCAAATGTCTCAGCAACGTTTTTGCTGATGACTACCTCGTTTTTTCCTTCTTGGAACATGGTTCCTTCTTCTAATTCCATGTTCAGAATTTCAAGGATTGACGCTGTACTTGCGTACATTGTTTCTCCAGGTCTGGATTCCCATTTGAGGAACCCGTCTCGTTTTAAGATTTTGATAACAGGAACGATGCCAATTGGTGCAACCGTTTTTATCGATGGTAAACGCTGGATATTATCTACATCGTTGGTTGTGAAGACGACGGAACGGATCGATAGTTGTGGTACTGTTCCACCGGTCCCCATCCCGATGACCATCCCGGTTGGATTGAAGAGATTCCATTGTTCTGCAATAAAGGTACTAACGGAGTTTCCAGCGGTTGTGACCATAATCACCGAGGCAACACCAATGATGACCCCGATGAGTGTGAGGAACGTCCGTATCTTATAGGATTTCATGGTATCAAGAGCCATGGAAAAGATATCTCGTATCATGTATCCTCCGTGACTTCCCCGTCGAGCATGTTCACCACTCGGTTCGCAAATCGTTTCAAGGCAATGGCATGGGTGACAAGTAAAATGGTTTTCCCTTCTCGATTTAATGCGACGAGGAGCTCCATGATCTGCTCGCCGGTCTTCGTGTCAAGGTTTCCAGTTGGTTCATCAGCTAGAATAATTGAGGGATCGTTCGTGAGAGCTCGCGCGATAGCTATTCGTTGTTGTTGTCCACCAGAAAGCTCAGAGGGGCGATGGGTCGCCCAGTTGGTAAGTCCGACTTTTGCAAGGAGTTCTGAGGCACGGCGGTCCCGGTCCGCCTTGGATCCTCCAAGAAAAACCAT
>DATMXJ010000048.1:0-3989 GCA_035561675.1 Thermoplasmatota archaeon | reverse complement strand
GTACTGGGGTGCGTCCTCCCGTATCCCTATTTGTGGTGTAACAGGTTGTGAGTTGTAAATCAGGGAATGCATTCTTTGTATAATTATATGAGAGGTCACAGAGGTACTCCCCATCAGGTTTACCTTCAAAATATTCAAAGGTTTTCCCAGCAACACCAACAAAGTTCGCGTACCAGGATTTCTCAGCTGGACCAGTGCTTTCATAGGTCGTGATCTTTTTGACGACTGCTTTGACTTCACGAACCGTCACGGCGGGAATACGTGCCACATAGACCTCCGGATACATATCAAAGGTATCTTTTGGGGCTTGACCTTCTATCCATTGAGCATACACGCCATCACCGTTTGAATCCCAGCTGTCAAATCCACCGGTCGCATTATATAGACAACCATAGTAAAGATCAGAGAGACACCCTGAATCATCACCTTGTGGCATGTTGACGTATCGAGCTGGAACCCACCATGCTTTCCAACCAGCAGAACTGGTGTCCTTATCCTTTGCGAAAAGATGCGATTTCAGACCACCAACCAGTAACACGTAGGTAATGTTTGAGTTATCGTACTCGTTTTTAATGAAATATTTTATCTGCTCAGGAGCATCGAACCCATCGTACTCGGTAAGGATAGATTCAACGGATTTAAACTTGGTCATGACACCTTTAGTGTTCTTAAAATCAATGAGTGGTTGGAGACTTGAGCTGAACTTCTCAGGGGCGATAATCACCATATCATAATCCTCAGCGGAAGACTGCAGAGGGGTTTGTGGTGCATTATAAGTAACCGTGACATCGAAGCCGCCAGCCAATGAAATCTCATTGTTCACTGGTGAATATCGAACAGGATAACATATTACTTTGACAAAGGTCACCTGCTGATCATTCTCATTTCGACCAGCACCAAGATCATAACTATACCAGGTACTCGGATAAAACTCTGAACTGCCATACACCAAAGGATCCTTTACATACACGACCTGCTCACTTAAAGTTGATACTGGAGCGACCCGCGCAGGAATGATCTCTTGGGTCAAAACCAACGTACTAATATCATTTGCAGTACAGGTTACCTGAATATCGGTTGATCTAAACGGGATCTGATAGGTTTTCACATAGATAGGTAAAACCGGTTTATTTTGATCTAACAATTGAGTTGTCGCACCATCAAGTTGAACTTCAACAAATCCGTCCTTCTGTGACAGCATTGGTTGTGATGGAAAAAGAACCGATGTCGATTCAGTTTTTACGTTCTTAGTATGTTCCATTGAGACGTTCGTGGTGAACGCAGCTGCCCCTAGTCCACTCAGGACTAAAATACCTACTATTACAATCGGTATGAATTTCTTCATATTATTCCCTCAATTAAAGATAACAAGTCCTTATATAAATAGTTTCTATCCGTTTATATATACTTTTTGGAAAATATAAGGTTATGAAGTTGCGAATTAAAAAAAAAAAGAGGGAGGGATCCTCGTTTATGAGGAATATCCACCAATTTTTAGACTTGCGTCGCCGAAAAGCGCCCAGTTGGTGATACAGAAGGCTCCGATTTGATCTATGGGGTTTTCGTTTATGAACTTCGTTATCGCAAGACTGTGAGCTTGTGCAAGGTGTTCTGTTCCGTTGCCTATTTGATAAAAGAAGTTCATTTCAAGTGCACCGCTTAATGTATTTGGGTCGCCTCCATTACCGAAACCATATCCAGTGCACCCTGTTGATCCTATTCCACCACCATGGGTTTTGAGGATAAAGGCTGCGCTAAAACACGTCGGGTCTGGAATTCCATAACAGAAATGCTCATGTCTCGCTTGGGTCTCCAAAAGGGTTGGGATAAGTGAAACATTATAGAGTGCATTGTGGCACCCGCCAACCACAATAATCGGTAACTTATTGCCATTGGAGAGTAAAAATGAGGCATAGACGTTGAAACCACCAGTCCAATCTTCAGGATAGGTGCCATCAAACCAGATCGTGTTCCATGAGTACGGATTTCCATGACCTTCGAAATCGACAAAACCAGCGCCCTCATTGAACGATTTCAGGATATCTTTCGGCACAGGGGTTCGTCCACCTGTATCTCTGTTCACGGAGTAACATCGGGTCAGTGTTAAATCAGGGAATGCATTCTTTGTATGATTATATGCAAGGTCGCAGAGGTACTCCCCATCGGGTTTTCCTTGATAATACGCAAAGGTTTTTCCACCGACACCAACAAAGTTCTTGAACCAGGCTTTATCGGCTGGACCAGTGCTTTCATAGGTCGTGATCTTTTTGACGACTGCTTTGACTTCCTTAACAGTCACGGCCGGGATCCGCGAGACATACACCTCGGGATACATATCGAAGGTATCTTTTGCAGCGCCAGGTGCGTTCCAAGCGGCATATACACCGTCTCCGTTTGAATCCCAACTGTCAAAACCAGTCGCATTGTACAAACAGCCGTAGTATAGATCAGAGAGACAACCTTCATCTTCCTCTTGTGGCATGCTGACGTATCGAGCTGGGACCAACCATCCGGTCCAGCCAGCAGAACGGGTATCCTTATCCTTTGCAACATAAAGATGCGACTTTAGAGCACCGACCAGTGTCACATAGGTGATGTTTGAGTTATCGTACTCGTTTTTAATGAAATATTTTATCTGCTCAGGAGCATCGAACCCATCATACTCGGTAAGAATGGACTCGACAGATTTGAACTTGGTTATGACACCTTTAGTGTTCTTAAAATCAATGAGTGGTTGGAGACTTGAGCTGAATTTCTCAGGAGCAATAATGACCATATCATAATCCTCAGCGGAAGACTGATGAGGGGTTTGTGGCGCATTATAAGTAACCATGACATCGAAGCCGCCAGCCAATGAAATCTCATTGTTCACTGGTGAATATCGAACAGGATAACATATTACTTTGACAAAGGTCACCTGCTGATCATTCTCATTTCGACCAGCGCCAAGATCATAACTATACCAGGTACTCGGATAGAACTCGGAACTTCCATACACCGCGGGATCCTTCATATATGCAGTCTGCTCGTTCAAGGTTGATAATGGAGCGATACGTGCGGGAATGATTTCTTGGGTTATAGTCAATGAGCTAATATCCTTGACAGTACAAACCACTTGAATATCGGTTGACCTGAATGGAATCTGATAGGTCTTCACATAGACAGGTAACACCGGTCTATTTTGTTCTAACAATTGTGTTGTCGCACCATCAAGTTGAATCTCAACAAACCCATCTTTTTCAGATAGAGCGGGTTGTGATGAAAAGATAACTGAAGTCGATTCAGTCTTTATGTTTGTTGCTTGTTTGGTTGAGACGTTCGTGGTGAACGCAGCTGCCCCTAGTCCACTCAGGACTAAAATACTTACTATTACAATCGGTATGAATTTCTTCATATTATTCCCCATTAGTGTATTAACATACCATCATATTTAAATTTAACTCTTCCAAAATAATAAAATATCATGGCCTAGAACTCCTTTTTTTATAGAAGTCTCGATATAAACAGCAAAAATGGGTATAATTGAGGCAAGATTCTACTCTTAGGAGCTAGAAATAGAATCGATCATTGAACGAGTGGAATTATAAGATATGGAATATCTGTTATCCTCCCAGTTCGCATCAACTATTGATATGAATTTCCTTATTTTACTGATTTTTAAACAACAGCCTCTATTATTTCTTGACTAAAAAAAAAAATTACCTATCGGTTTACTGATCATTAACCAAATTGACTTCATAGATGAGATTTTAGATATCCATGTAAAGATCATCAAGATTCAGCTTGAACATCACCTTTTCAAGGTCCTTGATATCAGAATTATATCCCAATTTATTCAAGAACGCATGTGTCTTGTAAAAAATGATCCATTCCTCTGGAACACCGTTCATAGTTTTATGAATCGCACATTGATATAAGTGTTTACAAAAAATAATACCATCTTCAAATGTCAATTTTTCATCGTCGATAATTTAGCCCCCATTAACGAT
>DATMXJ010000047.1:0-5003 GCA_035561675.1 Thermoplasmatota archaeon | reverse complement strand
AGGTATGACACAAGGTCTGTTGATTGTTTTTACAGAATCGACAGGTGTTACAGGGGACATGATGGGAGACGAACACTCGATCGCCGATTTTGTATTTCTTGACGTTTTTTCCGATCGCAACGATATCCCCGGTGATCTCATGGCCAAGGACTTTTGGTGCTTTCTTGATACGGTACCATTCCATGACGTCGCTGCCGCAGATGCCGCTGGCTTTCACCTGGACCAAAAGCTCGGTATCCCCAATGGTAGGAACAGGCATCTCCTCGATACGCACATCATTGTTGTTGTAGTACATCGCGACCTTCATTGTTTTCATAAGAACCCGCGTCTTGTTATAAAGAGGCATTTAATAGAGTTTATTGACAGCCAGAAAAATTCGCAAGAAAGGATAGGTTTATATGAAAACTGGAAATCCTCTTTTCCATGAGCCCTTCGGTCGGTCGGACGTATATCCCAAACCCTCTTTCGTTTTTTAAAAAGGATCAAATCGACGTCAAACTGGAAAAATACGCGTACACGCCAGGGGAGACTATCAAAGGCCACGTAGGATTAAAATTAAAACGACCAGTGAATGCAAAAAAGCTCATGGTCGCACTCATTGGACTGCGGATCGTCCATCAGGGTAACATCGCGATAGGACCGATCCGTGTAGGCAACCAGGGACAGCAGACCCAGGTGTACACCATCTATCATTTTGAGATACCACTGGATGAAGAGGCAGTCTATTACCATGAATTCTACCCCTTTGAGATACAAATTCCTCAGGATATCCTCCAATCGGCTCAGCAGAATTTCAATTCAACGCTCACTGGTCTTGGTAAAACATTCTCAGAGATTGCACAGGTCATGAACCAGCTGAGCATGTCAGGGTTACGGGTCGAATGGTCCGTGGAAGCAAAGCTTCAAATTCCCCTGAAAATCGATATCGTGAACTCCCAGAAGATCGTCTTATCAGACCAGAAGCAGTAATGCGTTTTTGAGGAAAAAACCTCACAAGCAAAGAACGTTTTTGCGAAACGAAAGACGTAAAAGGGAGCGCGCGTTTATTGGGAACACGTTATGTTAATTAAGGCAATCAAACTCAAATCAATAGAAGCAAGGCGCTATGTGGAGCCTGACGATAAACCAAGGCAGATACGCATCGATCATAACAGCCAGATCTCCCAGGTCATCAACAACGCAGAAAAACAACTCATCGTTGAGTTCCAATACACTTCTAGCTACGGGCCGATAGGGATGATCAAAATGGAAGGCACCATTGTCATTGAGGACCCCGAGGCAAAACAACTGGCAAAAGAATGGACAGATACCAGGAAATTACCTGATCAGATTGCCAGCAACATCCACACCGCAGTGATGCATACGTGTGTCCCTGAGGCGGTTGGCATCGCAAAAGACCTTGGGTTACCACCACCAATCCCATTACCACAGGTACGGCTCGGATCAGACCCTAAGAAAGGACAAAGCCAAAGCGGTGTCGAAGTCGCCTAAGAATTTTTTCCGATGGTACTTTTAAATAAATCGAAACGATACGCTCTCTGATGAAAACCGTAGTGGTATCCATTGGAGGATCAGTGGTCCTCTCTGATGAAGCAGACGCGTTGTTCCTTGGTAAACTTACCACTCTTTTTAAAAAAATAAGTAAGGAATACAAGCTGTTTGTCATCGTCGGTGGAGGGAAAATCGCCAGACGGTACATCCAGCTCGGACGGGAACTCGGCTTTGACGAGGCCACCTTGGATCTGATTGGTATTGATGTGACACGGGTGAACGCACGGATCATCACGAACCTGCTTGGAGTCTCCAATAAGGAAATCCCTCATACCACGAGCGAAGCATTAAAACTAAATCAACCTATTGTCGTCATGGGAGGAACAGACCCGAAACACAGTACTGACCTTGTTGGTGCGGAGCTTGCAGAAAAAACCCATGCAGTCCGCTTTGTGAACGCAACGAACGTCGACGGCATCTACGACAAAGATCCGAACAAATACAAGGATGCCAAACAACTCAAGGAAGTATCGATCGACCAGTTGATCGCACAGTACGGGACCAAATGGGGTGCTGCTGGAAAGAATATCTTCATGGACGAGCCGGCTCTTGAGATCATACAACGAGCAAAAGTTCCAACATTTATAGTGAATGGAAAACGACTTGACCAGCTTGAAAAAGCACTCATGGGTCAAGCATTCGATGGGACAACTATCCTAGTGTAAGAGGGAATAGGACTATTTTGTTCCAATCGAATCGATAGGAGAGAAAGTTTTATATATCGTTTCTGCATTCGTATTCCCACAAATTTCCCACATAGGTGAACGATGAACTCTATAATCCGACTAGACACACGAGGACGACTCGTTATCCCAAACGAATTCCGAGAAACACTCGACCTCAAAGAAGGAGACGAGGTGCTCATGAGTCTAGATACGAAAACGAACACCCTCATCATCAGCCCCATTTACGGAAAAGCAGATAACCTTGCGAAAATCGAGATACAATTCGATGATAAACCAGGCAGCCTGGCAAAACTCGCTGAAACGTTAGCAAAAATCAACATCGACCTCGTGATGACCGAATCAAAAAGCTATCAACGCGGGACCAAAGCACGATGGTACATCATCGCAGATACGACAAAATGCCCTTATGGTATCGATGAAATAAGAAAGACATTACTCCAAAACCATTCCGTGGAGTCCGTGAGTATCACAAAGATCGCTCGTGATCGTCTTCATCGCTGAGCGGCCGCTATTTTTTATAAATTTTCCCGGTCCACTTTTTTTCTACAGTGGAAACACTAAACGAGGTGATTAATGAAAAAAGAAAAAATATATGATATAGGACAGACGCTAGGTCTATCCAAAACAGAGGTAAAAGCAGCAATAAATAGAAACAGGAACAAAATATTTGCAGGACTCGCCATTGGACTTGCATTTGTTTTGAGGATAAACACGGGATATCAGCCACTGCATTATATAGCGCCAAGCATAAAGGATTTTGATTTCTTTATGCGCTTTTTCTAAGATGCTAAGAAGGAGAACTGTTTTGTATCCCCCAGTTCTCCAACTTTTTTTCATTCAAGGAGCAAGAAGAAATGATTTCGAAAAAATATCATATAACAACAGCACTTTATGAACTCACCTTACGATGCAACATGAAATGCATCCACTGTGGTTCTTCAGCCGGTGAACAAAGAAAAGAAGAATTACTTACGAAGCAATGGAATGACCTTACTACGCAGTTTGCAGAAATGGGTTGCAAACGAATCGCTCTTTTAGGTGGAGAACCTTTCCTAAGAAACGATTGGTTTGAAATCTCTAAACATATCAAGGAAAATAACATGAAGGTCATCTATGTAACAAACGGTTTTTTAATAAACGAAAAAACCATTGAAAAATTACGATACATTGACCCTTATGTGGTTGGAATAAGTATAGATGGGGCATCTGCCATAACACACGACAAGATAAGGGGATTACATGGTTCATTTGAAAAAAGTACAAATGCAATCCAACAGCTAAAAAAAGCAGGAATTCGAACGTCGGTCATAACAACCATAAGTACGATGAATTTTAACGAACTACCAGAGATAAGGGATTGGATAAAAAATAAGGGAATAACCTGGCAACTTCAGATAGCTATTCCGATAGGACGATTTCAAAAAGAGCTGATGATTTCAAAAGAAAATTTTTATGCAGCAGGACTATTTATCGCGGCATTAAGAAGAACATGCAGTCTATGCGAACTCCCGATTATTGGTGCACATAGCTTTGGTTATTTTTCTCGCGTATTGCCGAACTCTGCAATATTACCAAATTGGAATGGTTGTCAAGCGGGAATCTCTTCGGTTGGGATACAAAGCGATGGAGGGGTGAAAGGATGTCTTTCGCTTCCGGATAACTATATTCAGGGTAACATAAAAGAAAAAAGTATTCAAGAAATCTGGAATGAACCTGATTTTTGTTCATATATGAGGTGCTTCAACATTGAGAATCTGCAGGGAAACTGCAGGAATTGTACATACGGAAAAAAATGTAAAGGAGGCTGCCTCGCTGCTTCAATAGGTATTACGGGAGATGCTTTTAACGATCCATACTGTTTTTATGCAATTGAAGAAAATTTTAATGAAATGAAGAACACATTACATAAAGATATTGTTTAATCCTGATTTAATAGGAGGAAATCGCAGTCTAACTCCCAAAGATATGCTTAACCATCCATTCAGGGTTAAACGTGATCTGGTCCTCGTATCTCTGACCAACCCCGATGAAGAGCAACGGTTTCCCTATCGTGTACGCGATCGATAGCGAGCTTCCTCCTTTTGCATCTGCATCGACTTTCGTAAGAATCACTCCATCGATACCGACGACCTCATTGAACCGTTTCGCCTGTTCTACTGCATCATTCCCCGACAATGCGTCGCCGACGAAGATGATCATATCAGGTTTTGCGACCCGTTTGATCTTTGCCATCTCGTCCATCAGGTTCGAGTTCGTCTGCATCCGACCTGCGGTATCCAGCAGCACCACATCCTTATGTTTTGCTTTCGCATGCTCAATGGCATCAAACGCGACTGCGGCAGGATCAGATCCAGATCCATGCTTCACGATCTTCACCCCAAGGTTATCCGCGTGAATCGTGAGTTGTTCAATCGCCCCTGCACGGAATGTGTCACCCGCGGCCATCACGCAGGTCTTTCCTACTTTTTGTAATTGGTAAGCAATCTTTGCTATCGAAAGGGTTTTGCCGGTCCCATTCACCCCGACAAACATGATGACGACAGGTTTTTTCCGCTCATCGATGAATCGGTTAAAATCAAAATTATTGGATTTCAGCACATGACCAATCGCGTTCTTAAGAACCATCTCAACCAAGTCACCTGCCTTACCTTTGTCAAACGGGACTCTCCTGATCTCCTGTTTGACGTCTTTCTTAATAGAGTCAATCACGGAATATGCGACATCAGCTTCCAGCAATCCCATCTCCAGGTCCCAGAGCAGCTCATC
>DATMXJ010000046.1:0-6777 GCA_035561675.1 Thermoplasmatota archaeon | reverse complement strand
CCCGTTCTTTTTGATAGAGGCGAGATTTTCAAGAAAGCTCATATGAAAAAGCGTCGAATATCTCGTATCAAGCTGCGCAAGTTGTTCACAGGGAAAATCTGCACATTCATAACAAAATTGTATGGAGTGATTGAGGAGACACGCACATCTTTTTTTCAGAAACGCACATTTCTTATCCCGGGGACGACAGCCTTTACAGCTCGACATACGGATGCCTTTCCCTTTCAGGTCATGCTGCATCGCAAGGTATCCACTGCAGACGTTACAGTCCATCCCGCAAGGCGCGATAAGTTCCTGAGAAAAGTCTTTCCCCATCGTTCACACCATGAATTATGTAATAAATTGAAATAGTAAGCAATAGCGAGTAGAGGCTATTAAGTAGTATCTGTTGGAAGGAAGACAAAAACAAACCGACCTATCATAAAAAAATATAACCATCTGCTCATATATCGAGGGGAGAAGACGGAACCATGAGTCTAAAAGACGCCCTGTTGTTCAACGATAGAAACCAATGGCGCACCTGGTTGGAGAAAAAGCATAAGACCATAAATGAAGTCTGGCTGCTGCATTATAAGAAACAGTCAAGAAAGCAAAGCTTGAATCATATCGACGCAGTCGAAGAGGCGCTCTGTTTCGGCTGGATTGACAGCAAACTTAAAAAAATCGACGAGGAACGGTTCATCCTAAAATATTCACCAAGGAAACCAAGAAGCGTCTGGTCGAAAATAAACAAAGAAAAAGCAGAAGCGATGATCATCTCAGGAAAGATGACTCAAGAGGGCCTAGAGAAAATCGAAGAAGCAAAAAAACATGGATTATGGGATACCGCTTATACAAATAAGGTGAAGGAGCGCATTCCCTCGGATCTCAAGCAAGCACTTTTAAAGAACAGCAAAGCATGGTTTAATTTCCAATCTTATGCAAATAGCTATCGAAATATGTACTGTGGATGGATTAAGGCTGCGAAGACAAAAGAAACAAGACAGAAAAGAATAGATGAGGTCGTGAAACGTTCAAGACTGAAGAAAAAACCAGGGATAGACTAAAAAAAAAAAAGTTGTCTGCTTTGTTAATGAAGCCCCATCAGGAATGTCCGAATGCGTGGTTGTTGTAGTAATTTTAACAGTATTGGATATTTTTGGAGAATCTGAAGGTATCGAGCAGGGATTCTGGAAGCGAGGTCTTCATCGAGTGTATATTTGTTTGGTTTGTACGGTTTTCCAAGCTCTCCAGTTGTCTTTATTTCCGCTGTTGATGTTGTGCTGAACTCGATGATATCTCCTAGCCCTTGTGCTACGCCATTGTCCCCAACGGCTCTATACCAGTATGTTGTACTCGCAGTAAGATTACCAATATATGCCTGGAACGCACCGGTTGCATTCATGATTTGTGGTGGCGTTGATTGACCAAGTTGATTAGGGCTGACATCACTGTACACAAACCATACATTACAAGCTGTTGTTCCACCCGTGTTCCAGAGCTCTGCCTTCAGTATCGCATGGTTCTTGCCTATTTCCCCGGGTTGTCTGGAGATGACAACAGGCCGTCCAGGTGTGACTGTTAAAATAATCCCAGACCAAGTGTCAGCATCGTTTTCTGCAACTGCCTTGTAATAGTAGGTGGTGTTCGTGGCCAGTTTTGTAAGTGAAGCGGTAAACGGTCCAACCGCGGTTCTGATTTCAGGGGTGGTTTGTCGATTTAATGCGTTTTCATCGGTTCCATAGAGGAAATAGACTGTGCTGGATGAGGCTCCACCCATGTGCAAGAGATTACCGTTGAGAGTCATTTCAGTGAGACCAATGCCTGAGGCGTTATCGGTGATCACTCGTGGGCCACCAGGGATAAAAGTAACATCTGCACCAATTCTATATTGGCTCTTTCCTTTGAGATATTCTCCAAATGCGCGATAGTGATATTCTGTGGTTCGGGTCAGATTATCGATATTGAGTGAAAAAAGTCCTAGACCTGCATGGTTATCTGCCCATACACGATATTGATAATCCTCCCAATTCTGATGGGATTCAGTGTCCCAGACGAATCCTTCATTCCAGTTATCTGAGGATTCACTGATCGTCAGTTGTCCCCAGACTCTGACGACAGTTCCTTCTAGATCAACATGTTCCCATCCAAGTGTATCAATCGCCCATGGTCCGACACAGCCGGAGAAACACGATACTCCGATGAATATGACCGCGACAATAATTGGTATAATTTTTTTTTCTCTCATGTGGTAATTCCTCGACAGGGTGATAGAATATCCTGATTATAAATATTACTGATATTGATTTCATTTATTGTCGATATTTTCTGGGATAACAACGCTGTTAAATTTTAAAAAAAACAGGTCCTTTCAGATACCAGAGACGCAAAGAACATAAATACCCAATGACTCACAGATATCAAGGAATCGAAAACTCTCGTATACAAACGAATTCATCACCTGAAAAACCCTAAGAATAAAATGGAGATGAACCATGACCCCGGAGAAAAATAATGTAACAACAGGGAAAAAATACTTTATCACAACCTGTAAAAATGGTCCCTACCTCATCAGCGGTGCAATACCACTGAGTCAAAAAATAATCAAATATGACAGCAAATGGGACTCCTGCGAATGGCAAGATGATAAAACATTTCCAAAAAAAGACACCTATGCGCTCTGTCGATGCGGCCAATCGCTTGACAAACCATTTTGTGACGGGACCCATATAAAAATAAATTTTGACGGCACGGAAACAGCACATCCCACCGACTACTGCAAAAACACAGTCACACTTGATGGACCGACATTGACGTTAATCGACGCAAAAGACCTCTGTGCGTCTGCCCGCTTCTGTCATCGAGCAGGAGGAATCTGGAATCTCATCCTCACATCAGATAAACCAGGAGATAAGAACATCGCCATCGAAGAAGCATCAGATTGCCCCTCCGGTCGACTCGTTGTATGCGATAAAACCACCGGGAAAAACCTGGAACCTATCTTCGAACCGTCCATCGTCATAATAGAGGATCCATCCATCGGAGTCCATGGTCCGATTTGGGTCCGCGGAGGCATCCCGCTCGAGTCAGCAAATGCAGTACGATACGCGACACAGAATCGCATGACCCTCTGCCGATGCGGAAAATCACAAAACAAACCGTTTTGTGATAGCAGTCATTACCCGGAAGAGAAACAATAAGAGGTGAGTACCGGATGAAGAATCTTGAAAAATGTACGCTTATCGAAACCGAACAAGACCTGGAGAAAATCCTTCATACAAAAGATACCTTTTTCATCCTCTTCTATGCAGAATGGTGTCCTTTCTCCCAGAGATTTTTACCTATTTTTGAGAGATGCGCAAAGGATTCATACCATGAATGTTATCGTATGAATATCGATGAATACCCGCACCTCTGCGACCGATATGCCGTCGCAATATATCCAACGATTATCTTTTTCGAAAAAGGAAAAGCAATGGAACGACTCGACGGTACCCATGGAGTTGGATTGAACGAAAGACAATTCCAGGAATTAATCAAGGTATGCCATCTTCGGAAATAAAAATTAGAAAAGATATCAGGATTTTTTTTAAAAAAAAAGGAAAAAGGTGGTGGCCTTATTCGTATCCACCGATTTTTAATGACGGGTCTCCGAGCAATACCCACTGTTGGACAGATTTTGGATGACCCGCACCAAGATCGGTCATATCAAAGGTATTGACGTAGCTTGTCAATGTCTGTTGGTACGCCTGCCCGAGGACATCTAATCCTTCCGATCCATACTGTTTGAAGAACTCAATGGTGATCCACCCGTCACCACCGCCGGTTGTAAGATCGATACCAGGCATTCCATACCCAAGTCCGGTGTTCCCCATCGTCGCGATAGAACCGCCATGCGGGTTTCGGACCAATCTCCAGCTGAACGCCTCAGGCACCATGGTCCCGTAACACCACATGTGGAGTTTGGGGAAGTTCGGCAACATATAGATCATCCCATCGAGGAGTCCATAGATCATCGAGACGTTGAACTGACTATTATGACATCCTCCAATCACCGTGACCGGGAGCTTCTCTTCATTTCGTATGGTATCCATCGGATAGAGCGGTAGTGTAAAAAATGGTGGGTAAGGACGAATCGTGGTGACGAGCAAGCCGTCGATGCTGCCGTACTGGCGGTTCCCAGGCACACCGGGGGCATGGTCAGCCCAGATATTCGGACTCCCATGACCGGAGATGAACATGAAACCAGCTCCTTCGGTCCAGGCGTCAATGACGTCTTGTTCGCCTGTAAACAAGCCATTTGATGCCCAGATGATATCTCGCTGAAACTCTTCAGGCATGTAATACAATGCACCGCCTCGACCGAGTAATGCTTTTTCACCGGTGGTGTATTCACCCTCGTAGTACATCTCCGTGTTGTTTCGCCAGTCTTCAAACACGATAGTGTCTGCGTCATTTTTTATCCAGACATGGATGCTGCTGAGATTTCCGTATGGTTCAGGATCATAGCTTTTCCCGCGGATCGTGAGCACGCCAGATAAATAGCTCATGTTAGCCCAGAAAAAGAACCAGTTACAATAGGCTTCGTTTTCCCCGGGAGTGTAGGTAAAGTCGGTGTTACCAAGGATATTTCCTTCGGACACGGTTACGATTTCAGCCATGGGCAATCCAGGGTACCCATGAATCCGCAAGTTATCATCATGGTTGAAGGTAAGGTTGGTCTCCTGTGTCTTGTCAACAGTGATGTTGATCGTCTCGATAGGTCCGTATTCTGCAGATGGATTGCTACTCTGGGCACAGATGGTATACGCCCCAGTTGGGAGACTGTTGGTGTCCCACTGTATGTTCAAATCCTCTTGGTCAAGGAAACCGTCACCACTGATAACGGTCATTTTCTTGAACCATTCTGACCCATAGGCCGTTGTCTCATAGGTGATGATCTTTTTTACGACCGTTCGTACTTCATTGACGTTGACACATGCAAGCCGACCGAGTGCGACATCAGGATACATATCTATACCGGTGTCATTTTCAACCCCTGGTTTTCCCCATGCAGCAAATGTTCCATCACCATTGGGATCCCAGCTGGAGAAATTACCTCCAGCCTCGTAGATATCTGAATAGTATAAATCGCTGATGACACCGGGGTCAAAGATAGCACTTTCCGCAGCTAATGGGAATTTTGGGTTGTCATAGAGATTGGTGTACCGAACAGGCAGATGCCATCCTGTGCTCCCTTCGTTTGCATTATCACGGGGTTTTGCAAAAACCATGTTTTTCAGTCCGCCAACCAGCAGGACGTATTGGACGCCCCAGGTCTCAATAGCGTTTTTTATGAAATATTTAATCTTCTCTGGTTTGTCAACACCTGTAAATTCAGTGTAGATGTCCTCTGTTGTTTTTAGTACCGTGATTACTCCATGGCTATTCTTATGCTCGATGAGTGGTTGGAGTGCTTTTTCGAAGGATTTTGGTGCGATGATTACAAGGTTATATTCGCTTTTTTGTGGAAAGGGGTTGTGCGTTGGTGTTGAATAGGTAATGGAGAGATCTGCACCGCTAGCGATTTGAAGGGTTCCTGTGGCTGGTGTATATCGAATCGGATAATAATGAATGGAAACAAAGGTCACATGTTCGTTGTTTTTATTCAAACCCACACCAATCGATGTCGTAAACCATGTCTCCGGGTATGGCGTGGTCATAGCATAGACTTGTGTATCTTTCGTTGTAGCATATGCAGCCAAGCTTTGGTACTCTTCGGTGAGAGGCACCATCTGAGTAGCAGGTCGTATCTCTTGGTCAATGTGCTGAGTGGTGATGCCACCAGGCGTAAGAGAAACACGGATATCGGTCGCCCCGAAAGGAAGCTCTATGGTATGAACGATCTTCGGTAGCTGAGGTTGACCTGCTGTTGTCTGAAACGTCGATGTCCCGGTCAGTTCGATCAGGAGATATCCTTCATTGTCCACGGATTGTTTTTGGATTGTTGGTGTACTGAGATGCTCTGAGAGAGACTGTGTTGTTCCTTGCTTGCCTTGTGTTCCAATAGCTCCAATGGTGGAGCTTATTAGAATCCCAACAATAAACAGAATTGTTATTTTCTTCATTTTATTTTAAACCCCCTATTATAGTATTGTATATTATAGTTCAGTAGTAATTAAATATTTGGGTCCTTTTCAAGAGGAAAATAAAAATCGTTTTCTCCCTATGAATACAGAATATATCTTCTGATTTCGTAGCTTTTTTCGTTATAAAAAGGGCGGAAAAAGAAATATTTTAAGATTGGTCTTTGATTTCTTTTATACTAATGAATTCAGCTGATTCGCCCTTATAAACCGTTGGCGCCACGGTAATTTCAACGGGTAATTCGGTTTGTGCTTTGGTAAGTAATATCGTTCTAAACGAGTTCGTCGCCATCCCTTTCAATCGATTAAGATAGTATTTTCTTGCGTCCTCAAAACCACTCGGAGAGATAAACACAAAAAAATTCTTCTGCAAAAGCTCAGTGCGCTCATAGCCAAGAAAATCAGCGAATGAATTACTGATTTCTCTCAAAATCCCTCGTTGTATGACCGCGACGATATGATCCATTTCATCAATGATAAGATGATTTTCTATTCGTTCTTTTAAAATGATTTCCTCTTCTGTCGAGATATTTTGTATGAGATTTTTCTCGTTCCGTACATCCTTGTCCGATCTGTCAATTGAAGGAACATCCTGAGTTGGAAATATTTTTTCAATGGAGCGGGGATGTTTTTGTTGCTGACCAAGTATGTTTTCTAATTTTTCTATTCGTTC
>DATMXJ010000045.1:0-4684 GCA_035561675.1 Thermoplasmatota archaeon | reverse complement strand
TTCTTAAAAAAACCGGTTCTATTGATTCATGCCTGGCTCCAAGTGGCCATGCCTGAATCAATTTTTTCTCTGAAAAGGGTCAAGATGTAGATAAAATCTCTACTCAGATCTTTAATTCTTAATTCATTTCGGGATGTAGCCAAGGTCGGCTAAACGTTTTTAAAGAAAGAATTATTACTAAACAGTAGAGTGGAGGCAAAGGTATTATGAAAAAACAGATTGTGATTGCTATTATTGTAGGTATTATAATTACATTAATTGCGGGTCTTTCAATAGGGTGGTCGATCCCAAGAGATAATTCGTTATTAACTGGAGATCATCTATTAAATGAAGATAGTTCTCATTTAATAGGAAGTTGGAAAGGAGCAAACAGTAGCTCTTCTTTTTCTTTGACTTTTTTCGCAGATGGCAGTTTATTGTTTTCTTCATATCATGGCAATTTTACAGTCAATCAACACAAACTCATCTGTAATAACCATGGAATCACATTGACAGCAGAGTTCCTTTTTATCGATGATTATGACACATTAGCGCTTACGAATATAAACAGTAGCTCTGACTCTGCCTTTGGTTATTTTGGTGTACCTTATGGAATTATCCTGCGAAGAGTCTAACTTATATTTAAACCGTTTCAATGCTTGTTCTAAATCGATGATAGGTTTATATGCTACTTCAATTCTTTAGAAAACACATAAGTCAAGAAAATAGAGAAATTGTTATTTATCTCTATTAATCCCCACTTTATAGGACATTAAAGGTATGCCGCAGGAGGGGATCGAACCCTCGACATCACGGTCTTCAGCCGTGCACTCTCCCAGCTGAGTTACCGCGGCAAAAAAAAGATTGTCTACACTGATTTTACCCTAGTTCTTTGACAATCTCGCTGATGGTGTCTTGCATTTCTTTTAATTTTTGTTTCAGCATCGGAGTTGCTTTACTGGCTGACTCCGTGGTGACTGCGCCCTGTGGGGACGGTTCGATGAGTCCTTCTTGTTCTAAGATACGTAACGAATATCGCACCATATGCTGCGGGTGCTTAGTCAGTTCAGATAATTTAATGATACCAGCAGGTTCATTTTGTTTTAGAGTTTGAAGAACAAGCACATGCCTTTTTAAGATATCGAGCTCTGTCTCGATGACATTTGTAAGAACAATCCTTTCTTTTTTTTCCGGTTTCATTAAAAAACCCCCAATCCTTCGATACTTGTTAACACACGTAATATAGGTTCCTATATTTAAAATCTCTTTTATCACTAGGGTAAAACCAGAAATGTCAATCGTAAAGTACATTAGAAAGAATTTCTTACCCAATCAGGATGACCAAGTACCTCATTACAAAATGGTTTGGAACATTTCTCTTTGATGAAACCACAGTTCAAAAAGAAATTCTCTTCCCAAAACAAACAAAAGAAATTGTACAACGTTTACGCGAGATAGAAAAAAATAACATCCTTGCTGAAGAAGAAACCATTGCAAAAAATACACATGTTATCGTCAATGAAAGGCGTTTACAACCACTTGGTTCTTACAATCACGAAGAACCTGTTTTTAACACCATACCAATTAAACCTGAAGACTATGGGTTTTCCAAAGAGCTCTTGCATGAGGTATCATTGTTACTTACGCGAGAGAGAGTAGATGAACAATTACAAAGCGAGGATTTACAGCTGATCCAAATGGTCAATGCACTCGACGACCTTGTCCAGACCGCAAATCTTCTGTCTGAACGCCTCAGTTGCTGGGCATTGTTACCAACCGCAAAAAAGAAAGTAAAACCGTTCGAAAAAACTCTGACCGCGGTCAACGACGAGATTGCTCGATTACAAGATCAAATTGAAAAGGATATGGAGACAATAGCCCCAAACACCAGTACCATTATCGGACCGCTCATCGGCGCACGACTCATTGCTCTCGCTGGTGGGATGCAACGGATGGCGATGATGCCTGCCTCAACCATTCAACTCCTGGGAGCAGAAAAAGCTTTATTCCGCTTTAAAAAAGAGGGAGGGCGACCACCAAAGCACGGCGTTATCTTCCAGCATCCATCGATAAACTGCGCACCAAAAAACGAGCGGGGAAAGGTGGCCAGACTTCTTGGGACAAAAATATCAATTGCCATGAAAGCAGATGTCTTCACCAAGAGAAATATCTCCGATGAACTCCAACAAGACATCAAGGTACGACTACAGGAAATAAGAAAAAAATAGCAAGCCCTAAACGTATCTTTTTTATTCTTCCTGCTTGAGGACTTTGAACTGCATGTCCTGGAGTTCCTTGATATATTTATCAAGTTGTTGTATCGCAGTGAGCAGTTTGTAGATCTCTTCATCTTCCGGTGCTGGCGGGACGGCTGATTGCGGAAATTTCTCCTTCTTTTTATGAAATTCGGAGGTGTCATATTTCTTTTGTAAAAAATCACGGGCGGCTTTGAGGTTCTTTATTTCTTCGGAGATCTCTTGAAATTTGTTCATGTTCCCATTCCTTTTCGTCATTTTTCTTTTTTTTTGTTTTGAGTGCAACTGAGTTGGTAATAAGCATTGAGATAATAATAGTTTTGGATAAATCGTATCATCCCTCTTTTAAGGAATCCCTTGTTTTTACCGCCATCCCATGACGGAACGCGAGCATTTCATTTCTCGTGAGAAGCGTTCGGCCTACCCCTAAGAATATATCCTGCTCATCGACAATCAAACATTCATCAAACGGTCGCAGATCGGGGTCACATTCCAAGACGAACTTCGCGAATACGCTTTTTCCTTCTTTTATGAACGGTACAGCATCATCCGTCACCACCACACGCAACAAGGGATATTTCAATCTCTTATGCAGTCGGCGACCTCCATCTATTTTTAATGTAAACAAACCGTCCTCTGCACGCATTGAAACCACATGCGCTCCATCGCAGATGATATTTCTGATCTTCCCGGTTCGTTTTGATTTGACGATGCGTATCTTTCCAGCAAAAAGTGCTTCGGATGCACCAGGTCCAAACTGCATGTCTGCAACCGCAGAGATACGTCTTTTATCAAAGTCAATCGGATGTGCGAGAGGTTTGTCAGTCTGTGTCATCATCTGTTCATCCCAGATAATAACATTGGTATTTGCAAGGAACCTCTCCATGGCTTGTTGTGCTTTCTCCTTGGTTTCTTGGTCGACACACGTTGGAAATACAGACTGGGCTAAAGGGTACATCTCATCAAGTTCGAAGGGAACAGGGCCAAAATGTGAATGGACGAGCAGGTTGACGTTTTTTTGTTTGAGGATGTTTGCCATTTCCTTTGCATAAAACAGTGAATACGGTTTTGTTCCCTCAGGGAACACTACCGTGGAATGAAACAATGGTTCAAATCTCCTGAACAATCGTGAAAGATAGCGGAAAATCATGGGGCGGTACATCGTCTGAGGCCCCGTATAGAACAATGCTGTTTTTTTACTCGTTGGTTCCTGGTGTTCAAGCCATTGGATGTGCGCTGGCTCTCGTAACACTCGCAGTGCATCAGACAGAAACGGGTTTGCCGCGGCTCGCTGCTCGACTAAATCCCAAAGCCATCCTTCTCTTAAAGCGACTCGAATTATTTTCAGTTCCATGAAACTAACGTACAGATTATGCAACGCAATCTGCATTGTGCGTTCTTCCACATCGAGATCCCTCAGCTCTGGAACAGAATATTTCGAACAAATCGGACAACTGCAGGGAAGCTCGGCGAGATCATCGAATTTCTCGGTCCCCCATTGAAAAATCATACGTCCATCCTGTGCGTACTTTGCATACGCGGATGAGTCAAAGAAATCACAACCAAGAGCGACAGCCAGGGAAAAAATCAGGGGATGACCAGCACCAAACAGGTGCACAGGTTTGGAGGGATCCAGACCTTGTTTTGCTGCAAGAATACAACGGACCAGATCGCTGTATCGCTGGTTCTCCATCAGGGGGACGACGCCACCGATAGGGAAGAAATCCGCAGGTAGAGCACTGAGTTGTCGGGCGCACTGTTCCCGCAGCTCGGGGTATATGGATCCTTGGACCGGGCATGCAAGAAGCATCTCTCCTTTGTGTGGAATGCTTTTTGCTGCTCGTTCGATTGTCTCTCGAATCCCCTGCTCAGATACCTCTTTTGTTTGACCGGGAGTACCAAACACGTCTAGGATGGTTCCGATATCGCTTCCGATATCCCGCTGAAACTGTACGATTTCAATCGGATCGAGGTGCACATCCCCATAGACATAGTTCTGAAACGTCCCTGAGTCCGTCATAATCGATCCATCAAAATCAATGAGAGCATGCACCCCAATTTCTAAGGCTTTCTTCCGCAACTCAGGATTTTTATAAATAATATACGAGTTCGTGATGAGAATATCTGTTCCAAAACGTTTCTTCATCTCCCTAGGGGTGATCATCATTTTATTTGGGTTGATCACCGGAAGGAGGTTTGGGGTGGTAACGCCCCCATGTTTTGTCGTGAAGTGGCAGAGACGCCCTGCCGCATCCCGTTCCTTGATTTCAAAGGTCATTTTTTTCTACAGCCTCGTAAAAGAAACATCCTCTTAAGGTTTTAGTGCTAGAAATAGGAAACGTATGGATTCCAATCGTGGATGTTCAAATCAATTGTTTTACGCAATCTGAAACGGATCAAGGACCCGTCGCAGGGTGGCAATCGCAGACAATGATGCCATGTAACTGGAC
>DATMXJ010000044.1:0-3352 GCA_035561675.1 Thermoplasmatota archaeon | reverse complement strand
CCTTACAAAAGGAACAGTAATCGCTATTGATGGATCTCTCTCCCTTTTGACATTTGCACACAAGATACTCAATGAATATACCAATGTCGCCTTCTGCACAGGTGATGCGCAACAATTATGTTTTGCAGACGACACATTTGACCTTATCACCTGTAATTTACTCTTGATGTGGGCAGATGATCCGCAAATGGTTCTCAACGAAATGACCAGGGTTGTCAAACCAAAAGGAAAAATCCTTGCATCCCTTGAACCAGATTACGGCGGGAAAATCCACTGGCCAGAGAACAAAAAGGTAGATCCCCTCTTTGCTGGAGAAGCCATCAGAAAAAAAGGCGGAGACCCGCATATCGGACGGAAATTACGGAAACTCTTCATTACCGCTGGACTTGATACCGTCATCGGTATCGGGAATAACCGAATCTGGTCTTGCGAGGAAGATAAACAATACTACCTTCACTCTCGGGATTTCTATATCAAGATATTGAAGGATGCAGGGTTGACGGAAAAAGAAATCGATCGATGGGAATATGAGTTTCTCAAATCGCTTGATGAACGAGTTCAACTCAATTTCTTCCCACAGTTCTATGCGATTGGCACAAAACAAGAAATATAAGAACAATTCATAAATCTCTGAGGTAAAAAAATGACTGCAACGATTATAAATGGACGAGAGATTGCGAAGGAAATCCGTAGTAAAATAACTTTTGACGTGCAACGATTAAAAAAGAAATATCAGAGAGAACCCCTGGTTGTAACGATAGCCATTGGGGAGAATCCCTCTTCAGAGTTGTATCTTAAATTACGTACCATTGCTTGCAACGAGGTAGGCATTTCATCAAAGATTTTGCGATTCGATGCAAACGTCTCCGAATCAACCATTCTCCAGACGATACAAAGCCTCAATAACGACCCTTCGATCCATGGGATTTTCATCCAATACCCGGTTCCACTGCATCTCTCGCCATACAAACTGATGCAGACTGTGGCAGCGAAAAAAGATGTTGAGGGTTTTAACCCAGAAAACCTCGGAAGAACCATGATCGGTGATGAGGTACTTGTTCCTTGTACACCTCTCTCGGTTCTAACAATCCTTGAGCATGAACACGTTCACCTCCAGGGAAAGGACGTTGTGATTGTGAACCATAGTACCATCGTGGGAAAACCACTCGCGACACTTCTCCTGAACAGAAATGCAACCGTGTCTATCGCTCATATCTTTACTAAGAATCTGAAAGCGTACACCTCCAATGCAGATATTCTGATCACCGGCGCAGGAGTAAAGCATCTCATCACTAAGGATCATATCAAAAACAAGGCGATTGTTGTTGATGTCGGTATCATAGAAACCGAAGATGGGATCTATGGTGACGTCGATTTTGAATCTGTAAAAGAAAAAGCAGCTGTTCTTACGCCGGTTCCTGGTGGCGTCGGCCCGGTGACGATCGCATGTGCACTGTCTAACATGGTGAAATCCTATAAAAACTGTGTTGAAAATAAATAAAACGATTTCTTTTAAGACTTCAAGATTTCTACAAAGAAATTAAATCATCCCTTACTTTCTAAAAAATTGATTGAGGATTATATTTCAGACTTGTTGAAAAAATACGTCCCTAACCCCATAATGATGATGCACAGTGACAAGATAATGCCAAGATCTACCAACGGATGAAGTACATTATTGACACCTGTGAGACTGCCCCGCATACCATCAATCATATAAAATAACGGATTGCAATATGAAAGCGCTTGTAACCATCCTGGTAAGGAATCATTTATCGGGTAAAACGCAGACGACAAAAACAACAACGGCATCAGCATCAGACTCATAATGGATTGGAACCCTTCGAAATCTCGCATTTTTGAAGCAAGAATCAAACCAAATCCGACAGCGGTAAACGACAACAACACCATGATGACGACCGTAAGCAGCAATCCCTGCACATCCACAACAGGCACACCTAGGACAAGAGCAATAATCATAATGATAAATCCCTGAAACATTGCGATCGTCGCACCTCCAAGGGTCCTGCCGATGACAATCGACAGTCGGCTCACCGGTGCAACAAGCACCTCTTGTAAGAATCCTGACTGTCTATCCCACAGAACCGACACACCAGTAAACATAGAAGAGAACAGAATCGCCATCGCGATAATCCCCGGGGCGAGAAAATTGATATAGGAGCCTCGCATGTCTGGAAATACCGCGATGTTAAACCCAAACCCAAGGATAAAAAGGAAGAACAACGGCTGCACAATCGTTGAGAGAACCCTGCTTTTTGCACGAAGAAACCGCTTCATCTGCCGAAGCCATAACATATAGATAGCTTGAAGGTCCTTCTGATTCATCATTTTCCCTGTCTCAGATGGAACCTCTCAGGTTTTGATGGTCTACTTCGAGGCGTCTCCGGGTTCTGTTCCCGCATACTTCGTCCAGTGTAGTAAAGAAACACATCATCAAGGGTTGGTTTCCGAACATCAACTGAAGAGATCGATACATTTATTGACCGTGCAATATCGAAGATTGTCGGGATTTTTTCTTCCCCTCGTTCGACACCAACCGTCAAAAAAGAAGCATGTGGAGTAATGTTACTCACCCAGGGTTCCTGTTCCAATCTCTTCTGTAATGCTAAGCTATCAGAAGATGATAGCGTTATCACATCATGACCAACTAATTTCTTTAGTGTATCGACGTTGTCCATTACAAGTATCTTCCCATGATCGATAATTCCAATACGATCACATAAAAAATCGGCTTCATCCATGTAATGAGTCGTCAAAAAAATCGTCGTGCCTTCTTCTTCATTTAACTGCTTGATGTACTCCCAGATTGCTCTTCTCGTCTGAGCATCAAGGCCCAACGTTGGTTCATCTAAAAAAAGCACAGTCGGGGAATGCATCAAACCCCGAGCGATTTCTAACCGTCTTTTCATGCCACCGGAATAATGCTTTACTAAAACATCTTTTTTGTCTGACAAATCGACAAGGGTGAGTACTTGCATTATTCGTTTTTTTCTTGTTTCTTGTCCTAATCCGTACATCCGTGCATGAAAATCAAGGTTCTCTTTTCCAGTAAGCTCTGTATCTAATGCCGGTTCTTGGAAGACGACCCCTATATTTTCTCTTACGTTCGCTCGTTGTTTCAGGATGTCAAACCCTGCGATGGATGCAGATCCTTCACTTGGATATAATAAGGTTGTAAGCATTTTAATGGTTGTCGTCTTTCCGGCACCATTGGGTCCGAGAAACCCAAAAATCTCTCCTTTTTCAACAGAAAATTGAATATGATCAACTGCTAAAAAATCGTCGAATTTTTTTGTAAGATTCTTCGTTTCTATAATAAACATACAGGTAC
>DATMXJ010000043.1:0-5393 GCA_035561675.1 Thermoplasmatota archaeon | reverse complement strand
ATGATGATGGGGATGCCAAAGTCGACGATAATAGCTGCAATACTCCCAAGGATAGCGTTATGACTCATGTTTCTCTTCGTAAGGAGCCCTTCTCCCTCGATGAGTAGGAGTGGCCGGGAGTAGGTCGCTCGAAGGTTTTTCATTTGGACGAAGAGTTTACCTTCGATCAGTGAGCCAAGGAAATCATCAACGGTTTTCCGTTCGATGCCGATGCGAGAAGAGATGATATAATCCCCCACATCAAGTTGCTGTGGTTCGACGAGGATGTCTTTTTGGGTGAGAAATCGCATGACCGGGGAGCGGGATTCCCGGTGATCAACGATGATCCTTAGGGAGGATTTTTTTGGAAATTCATCCAGTTTTTTCTGGTTTTCTTGATGAAGAGCGGTTTGATAAATCGCTGTTGGGTCCTGGATTTTTTTCCGCAGCGCGTTTCGTAATACCTCTAGCTCCTGGTGCATTCTGCGTTCTTTTTGTCGGCTTGACCAGTAGTATGCTTCATCCGGGGTTCCTTTCGCAATGAGAATGATCACTTTTCCCGCCATCTGTCTGGCGGTCCTGCCTTTTCGCTGAATCGTGCGTATCTCTGAGGGGACCGGCTCATAGAAAACCACAAGGTCTGTCGAGGGGATATCAAGTCCTTCCTCAGCAACTGAGGTTGCGATAAGGACATTGAATTCATCTTGTTTAAAGCGTTTGATGATGTCGATTTGTTCTTTTTGTGTCAGACCCTTATCGTTGTCTTTTCCAGCTTGTCCGATGAACCGAACTGGCTTTACGAACGGTAACTCCTCTAACTGTTTGAGGACATATTGTGAGGTATCCCTATAGTGGGTAAAGACAATGATTTTCGAATCTTTCTTATGAGAAAACTGATCTTTGATAATAGTTACGATTTCCTGGATTTTCGGATGCTCGATCTTCAGTGATTTGATATACGCGATCGCTTCAAGGACATTTGGATCCCTTAAGATATCCCGTGATGCTTTACTTCCGCCTTTTGAGTTTGCCTCATTCGTCAGACGGGCGATGTAACTCTGTAACGCGTTGACCCCTTGCGTCTGTAACAGCTCAATAGCATGCACCAGCTTTATCGCTGCGTTTTGCGCTGATGCAGCCTTAAACAGTTCTTGAGGTGGTTGTGGTCTGGAGCGAAGCTCAGATTGTATAGTCTGTTGAATCTCGAGAAGTTTTTTCCGATTGATAAGGCTAACAGATGCCGAGTCAAGCACACCGATGTTTTTCAGGGTAGTCAGCCGTTCAGAGAGTGCTTTTTTGAGTAACTGCAGCGTATAATTAAATTCAGTAGGGAGCGGTATTTCTTTCCATTTGATTTCGAGGTCATGGACATATGGTCGGACATCAGGATCTATTTTTGTTCGTATTTCGATATTGGTGATTTCAAGGTTCTTACAGACCTCAAGGATTTCCGAGAGGTTAGCCCCAGGGGATGCGGTCATCCCAAGACAACGTCGTTCATTCTGTTGTTTCTTAAACATCTCTGCAATAAAAACATAAGAGTAATTCCCAGTCGCACGATGGGCTTCATCAAATATAATTCGAGATATGTTCGAAAGATCATATCGATGGGCGATCAAATCGTTTTCTATAACCTGAGGGGTGGAAACAATGATACGTTTGCTGTTCCAGAGAGCTACTCTTTTTTCTGGAGGAACCTCCCCTGTGAAAACCGCAATAGAATCAGAGAGTGTAAGAAAAGCAGTTAATGACTGAGCATGCTGATTTACAAGAGGTTTGGTCGGAGAGAGGAACACGATGTTTTTTTCTTTCGCCAGTTCTTTTGCTATGACGAGAAGTGCGATGATTGTTTTTCCCATACCTGTTGGGAGCACGACGAGAGTGCTTGCATTTGCCGCTGAGTTCGCGATATTCCATTGGTACTCCCGTCGTTCAACTAAATCTGATCTGATAAAGTCATGATGAAGATACACAAAAAAGACATGGAATCAGAGTTTTTGTATGTTTGGGAATACCGCGATGTCATGACCACTCAGTTCGCCCATTTCTCAGCATGTTGCAGCACTTAGTGTGAGATAGTGTTTCATCATCGTGGCCAGGTGTTCTCATCCCTAATGATTTTTTAATGGTTTCTACCACGAAATTTTATGCGTTTTTCCAAATGTTTAAAAGTGTTCATTTGATTCTTTTCGGCGGTTACGATGGAGTTCCTTTCCCTTTCAATTCCCTTATGGGCTATCTTTCTGGTGGTTTTGATCGTCTTGCTGCTGATTTGGCAGTTTCTCCGCTTCACCCTGCGCATTTTATTATTCTTTTTCTTGTTTTTTGCAATATTGATGATCCTTGATTTCGTCGGAGTGTTTAGCTGGATTCAACAGAACCTTGTTTCCCCTTTTCTTTAAAAAAAATGAAATAGAAGCTGGGCGCATCAGATAGAATGGGATAATTGATCGCTTAATTGCCCGATCTGCTCTGGGGTAAGCTCCTCAACTCGTTGATCAAGGAACGGGAGTTGTTCGATGTTCCCGTATATCGATTTGATCGTGGATCGTATCTTTTTTCTTCGATGATTGAACAATTGTTTTGTCAGTTCGAAAAAAAACTGCTCGTTCTCAAGCGTAAACCTTGGTTTGTGATATGGTATGATCTCGACGATCGAGGAATCCACCTTTGGCTGAGGGGAAAAACAGGTCCGAGGCACTGTTTCTAATAACCTACACTGGGCTTTATATAAAACGCCCACCGTCAGTCGGGAATACTCTTTTGTCCCTGGAGAAGCAACGAGACGTTCTGCAAAATCTTTTTGAAAAATGAGAACCGCTTTGGAAAATGACGATTGCAGGAACTTGAACATAAGAGGTGATGAAATCTCGAAAGGGAGGTTTGAGACGATTTTGGTAAATCTCGGGAGGCTACCAAAATCAACAGCAAGTGCATCTGCGCAAATCACTGTCACATTTTCAGGAAGAATGTTCTTTAAATATTCGACGAGGTGAGTGTCGATCTCTATTGCGATGACTTCTTTCGCTTTCTCTGCTAATATACAAGTGATGATCCCTTTTCCTGGGCCGATCTCAAGGACCACATCGTTTTTCGTTATCCCCGCATAAACGACCTCACGCTGAGCAACCGATGAGTCAATAAGAAAATGCTGCCCTAGACGTGGTTTTACCATACTCAGGTTTGATGATCCCGGCTCAATGGCAGACGCGTGAAGATACGGTACTTCTGATCCGGGTCCGATAACTCTAATTCGATTCTCTTCGAGATAAGTTTATCCGGGGATCTGAGGAAATCGATCCGCTCCTGCATCTCTTTAAAGGTGGTGAATGGTTTCTTCTTCCGTTCATCAAGGATTTCAAGCATCATCTTCTTCCCCAGACCTGGTAAGAGCTCAAGGACATGGTAGCGTGTTGATATTGCAGAAGCCTCGTTGAAAAATTTCACATATCGTGCCTCATTGTTATGGACAATATCCAATAAGACATACGGCAGTTCCCCATGGGCGGTGGAGGTGAGATCCTCAAAGTTAATGCGACCTTTAATCTTCTCAATCTTGGTCCGGAGTGTCGGATCTTTCCCGACATAGATACGTTCACCTGTGACAAATGTCGCATCTCTTTTAGGTATCAACTCAAGAAATGTGTACTGGCTTTCACCAATACCATACACTACTGGATTTCTCTTGAAGGCTGGGAGATCCCCCCGTCCTTTTGCCAAGTAATCCAAGACATAGACATAATCTTCCAATTTTTCCTACCCCCACCACTATTCGACTGAATGTTTTTTCACAATCTCAAGGATATTTTTTATTTCTTTATCATTTGGTGTGTATCGTTCTTTAGCAAAAATAGCTCTAATATCATCTTCTGTACTTGGGAGAATATCCGCTATCTTATACGCCTGGAGTTCTTCGACATGGTCAAGTTTCATTAACTCGACGATTAGGTCTTTGGTTTGTTTCGCAGAGAGTTTTGCGAATTTTTCTGCATGCTCCAACGCTATTTTCTGCTCATACAGCAATTCTTTTCGTTCTTTACTAATCTTTTTAAGAATGTTTTTTACTTCTGCAAGGGAAACGATTTTACCGGTTTCTTCGGTTGATGTTTCCATTTAGAGAACTCTCCCCAAATGTTCTGGCAGCACGACAATAGTTTTATGTTTTTTCCCAACAGTCAAACCAACCAGATACGCGTTTCCTTGCATACCCTCAACTTTACCGGTATGCCCTTGGAATCGAGGATGTGGCATGCCTTTGTGTACCGCTGAATTAATGTCAATGCTGACGCTTGCACCTACTTCAAATTGTTGTAACGCTCTTGTTGAAGAGGAAACTCCGCGTGTTCGCGGTTTTTTTCTCATGATATATCTGCTTTTACTTCGGGTTCCTTTTGATCGTTTCATATTTTGTTATTCCCCCTTGACATCGATTACATCGAGTTCTTTTACCTTACAGGGAATGCCTATGAGTTCACTGAGGTTCGGTTGAGTTTTGTCGTTATCACCAGAGACGAATTCCTTGACATAGGTACCGGATTCTGCCTCAAGCGTTAAGCTGGCTATGAGACCCTCTACCGATTCAATGTTGCAGTTGTAGATGAGTCGTTCTCTAATCTTGTTGGCCCGACGATGGGCCACTCGAGTAGGTGTTAACTGCTTTATGAGTTGACCCTGTAATGACTGAGCCACCTTTATAAGTTTTTCTTTATTCAAAGGCTGATCAGCCTCAATGGTAACCCGATAGGTTTTTCGAAATTCCGCTGCCTTAATGCGAGCGACCTCTTCTCGATTGGAAAACCGTAAGCAGGAGACTTCAATGATATTTTTTAATGCGTTGTTTGTCTCTTTTTCTAAGAAGGAAAGGTCGATGTTTCTTTTCTTAGGATTCTTGATCTCAAGGATAAATGGGCGTCCGGTCCCAAGCATACGGGCATCGATGTCTTCCCGTCCACTCCCATGGAATGATTCATCAGTCCCTTTGGTCAGTTCCAATGCCTTCTTGGCAACGAGCTCTTCGACGGTAGTCTCATAGAGTTTTCCTGTGTAATTACATCTCTTACAGCCTTTTCCAAGACAGATTTGACAGGGCCATTTCGTTTGAGGGATGCCTCGCTGTAATTTCCTGTACCGTCCATAGATGAAGAGAGAACTTATCTGTAAGGTCACTAGGTCATAGGTTGTATCAATGACTGCCATGATGCCAGGGTTTGGAATATCCACGGTTTTCTTCAATTGCGGTTCAAGTATTTTCCCAATCTCTCTGTTGATCTCCATTTTGATAGGTTCTGCGTCTTCAAGTGATAGATGGTCCCAGAGCCGTTGTTCTTTTTCTTGGATGTCTTCATCTATCTTTGATCCGATAAGGAATGTGTTAAACTCGTACTCTTCCAAGGTTTTTGTTATCAGGTCTATAA
>DATMXJ010000042.1:0-3664 GCA_035561675.1 Thermoplasmatota archaeon | reverse complement strand
ACACGTACGTGCCGGGAAAGGAAAAATGCGAGGCCGGCGGTATCGCGTCCCAAAATCCTTACTCATCGTGTCATTAAAAGAAGGGATAGAAAAGAGCTCCGAGAATCTCAGCGGTGTTGATATCACAAAACCACAACAACTCAATATCGAGCTTCTTGCACCAGGCGGGATTGCCGGTAGACTGACGGTTTTTACTAAATCCGCGTTAACAAAAGTGGGAGGCGCTAAATAATGACCATGGATCCATATTCAATCGTCCTCTATCCGTTTGTGACAGAAAAATCAATGAGTCACATGGAAAAAAATAATGCATTGGAGTTTGTGGTGAAAAGAACCGCGAATAAAGAGCTGATAAAAAAAGCAATTGAAAAGATGTTTTCTGTAAAAGTAAAATCGGTAAACACGCGGATAACAAACAAAGGAAAACACGCGACTGTCGTCTTCATGCCTGAATATAAAGCAGAGGATCTCGGTATGCGTATAGGAGTCTTCTAAAGGGGTGAACAATGGGGAAAAATCTTATCCAGCAACGTCGAGGGCGGGTTCGAGGTCGGTACAATGTCCCGTCACATAAATACCGTGGGAATATTCATTACACGAATGACAGAAACACAAAAGGTGTTGTGGAAGGTCTTATTCATGACCCTGGACGAAGCGCTCCTGTTGCTCAGGTGAGAATGGAGAATAACAAAAAGGTTCTTATGATAGCAACCGAAGGAACCTCCGTCGGCCATGAGGTGAAATTCACATCAAGTAAAGCTGACTGTGAACTTGGGAACATCATGCCAATTGGAAATATTCCAGAAGGATTCCCTATTTATGATATTGAAATCAAACCCGGAGATGGCGGTAAAATGGTTCGAGCCGGTGGGAGTGGCGCGTATGTGATCTCCCATGATACACATAAAACAACCATTCGTCTTCCCTCAGGTCAATTCAAAACATTAGATTCTTTATGTCGAGCAACCGTCGGAGTTGCTGCCGGTGGTGGACGGCAAGATAAACCGTTCATGAAAGCAGGGAAAAAATGGCACGCATCACGCGGAAAAGGAAGAAACTATCCAGTTGTACGCGGTGTTGCAATGAACCCGGTGGATCATCCTCACGGGGGCGGCAGCCATCAACATGTTGGAAAACCAAGTTGTGTCCCACGTGGTGCACCACCTGGTAGAAAAGTTGGAAACATAGCTGCCCGGAGAACTGGAAGAAGGTAATCACCATGGCACAAATCAAATTTGGATCAGCAGCGAAAAGCAGACGGAAAAGAGAGAGAAAAAAAGTTGAGATTCGAAAAAAGGAATTCCAGTATCATGGAAAAACCATTGAGGATCTTCAAAAACTCTCTGTCGAGGAATTACTCCCCATGCTTACCTCACGATCCCGTAGAACGTTAAAACGAGGATTATCCAAAGATGAGAATAAATTAATGAATGACATTAAGAGCGCAAAACAAGGGGATATAATAAAGACCCATTGCAGAAATATGATCGTTTTACCTTCTTTTGTTGGTCACAACATCCTTATCCATAATGGAAAAGATTTCGAACGAGTGAATATTCAGCCCCAGATGATCGGGCATTATCTTGGAGAATTTGCATTAACCCGTAAAAAAGTAAAACATACAGGACCTGGTGTTGGAGCTACCAGAGGTTCTAAATTCATGCCATTGAAGTGATGAGCCATGCCAAAATATTCAGCTGAGAAAGACTCAGAAAAAAGCGCACGAGCCTATGGATACGAACTGCATTGTTCCCAGAAAGACTCGATGAACCTTGCCCATGCGTTACGAGGGAAAACAATCGAAGCAGCAAAAAAGTACCTCGAAGAGATCATCGCAATGAAACGAGCGCTTCCTGCAATATATCATAAAAAGAAACGATTGCATCAAAAGGGGATAGGGCCTGGAAGCTTCCCAGAGAAAGCTGCGCGATACATGCTCAAGATCGTCGAAAATGCGGAGAATAACGCGGAATATAAAGGGTTTGACGTTGATAAAATGAAAATTGTCCATATCTCAGCCTATCAAGGAAGGATTATTCGAGGAATCATGCCGCGAGCGCATGGCAGGGCGACCGATAAAAATGAAACGACGACCGATGTCGAAATCATTCTTGAAGAGGTAGAATAATGGCAAACGAACGCAAGTTTATCAAAGAGAATGCTAAGCGATCCTTGATAAAAAAGTTCCTCGTCAAAGAAATCGAAGGAGCTGGTTTCGGCGGGATGAGCATCCAGCGAACCCCAATAGGCACCAGAGTCAACATCCTTGTGGAACGACCAGGTATGGTCATTGGGAAGAGTGGGGCAAAAATCAAAGATCTGACCGATTCCATTCGTACTAAATTTAACGTTGATAACCCACAAATAGAAATCCAGGAAGCAGGCTCAAGCGCATCTCTTAACGCTCAGATTATGGCAGAGAAACTTGCGGAAGCACTCGAACGAGGATGGCATTTCAGACGGGCCGGACACTCTACGGTGAGACGGATTATGCAATCTGGCGCAAAAGGCTGTCAAGTGATTCTCGCAGGCAAATTGACAGGAGAACGACACCGGACGGAGAAATTCACGGAAGGACATGTAAAATATTGTGGTGAAACTGCAAAAGAAGTCATGGATATCGGCCTAGCAACTGCGAAATTAAAACCTGGGGTTCTTGGAGTGAAAGTCAGAATCATGAGACCGGATGCAAAACTCCCTGATGAAATTACCTATAAAATTGCTGTAAAAGAGGAAGTAAAACCAGAGATAAAAGTCGAAGCAAAACCCCCAGAAGTAATACTAGAGAAAAAAACCGATATAAAGAATATTACAAAGATTCCAGGGATTGGACCATCGGTACTGAAAAAACTCGAAAAAGCAAAGATCACCTCCCTTGAGGAACTCTACACCATGAATCTCGATGACCTTATTGCGATCGATGGTATCGGAAATAAAACCGCTGAATTGATTGTAAAAAACATTAAAAAGTTATTAGAAGAGGGTACTGAAAATGGCTCTTAAGGTTAAAGAACTCAGACAGATGAACCCCGAAGAACGGAGTGAAAAACTCAGAGAATTGAAAGAAGAACTTATGCATGAACGTGGCATATCTGCCATGGGGGGATCATCACCGTCCCCTGGTAAGATTAGGCAGATACGGCAATCCATTGCAAGGATTCTTACGATCATGCAGGAGGAAGGAGAACACAAATGAGTGATATATGCCCAAAATGTGGCCTCCCAAAAGAAATCTGTGTCTGTGAAGAGATAGCGCGTGAACAGCAAAGCATCACCATCGCCGTCGACAAGAGACGATATGGAAAGACGATGACCGTCGTGGACGGTCTGAACCCCCATGACCTTGACATGAACGCATTGGTCAGCAACCTCAAATCGATCTGCGCCTGCGGTGGAACAATCAAGGAAGGCAGGATTGAACTTCAAGGAGACCATCGGACACGGGTAAAAGAAGCATTAGAAAAACTCGGATTCACAGTTGACGTAATCTAAGAAACCCATCTGACGCATCTGGTGCGTCACGGAAGGACCTTCAATGGAACACGAGCCGATCACTAGCGATGAACTCATCGGTAGAACGGTCAGCATCATCGAATGCACCGACCCATCATGGGTGCATCAAACCGGCCTCATCATCGATGAGACGCAACAAACCTTCCTCATA
>DATMXJ010000041.1:0-6602 GCA_035561675.1 Thermoplasmatota archaeon | reverse complement strand
GCTCCTTCGCAGGGATAACGCGGAGTGTAACCATGGCGGCTCAATTAGGGAACAGACATCCTGGACAGAAAGATGAGGGGAGACTAAACCGAGATTCGCAAGTAACTCGATAAAACGAACCTTCAACATCTGAGTACCCTTACCACAGGGATCATTGGCGTTCGCCTGAACCAACGCTGAGAACAACTCATTCAAATACATACCAGACTCATACGAAATAGTCCGGGTATGCAGAATCCCACCAACATAGCAAGTGATTCTTGCATCATCATTTGTCACCGTATTTTTTTGTCGCGAGGTATCAGGAGTTGTCGATTGAGACGTGTTGATTTTCCCAGACGCACAGCCACTGAACAATAGAAGGACGACGACACCAGCGGTCAAAATAACATGTAATTGAGATTTTCTCATACTTTTCTCCCTCTCTCAATATGATTTTATAAACCGTTTCTTCCTTAAATATAGATGTAATACTCTATATAAATATATTCTTTTCCACTTTAATTCATCATGGTACATCGCCTTGCGTCTCTCAAGCTCTATATATTTTATCTATTTTTTTCCCTGTGCAGGTCTTTATAGTGAAGGACTGCATAATAAAGGTGATGAAGAAATCATCAAAAGAAAAAAGTCAAATAAAGAACAAAACCATATGGTCTCGTGAGAATCATGATAAAAAAAGCAGTTATTTTAGCGGCAGGGGAAGGAAAACGACTCAGACCATTCACCGAAACCATGCCCAAAGTCATGCTCCCTGTCGCCAACAAACCACTGCTTGAATACGTCTTTGATGCAACTAAAAAAAGCGGTATTGAGGAAATCATCGTCATCGTCGGCTACAAAAAAGAAGTCATCATGGAACACTTCAAAGACTACAAGAACATCAAAATCACCTACGTCACCCAAGACAGACAACTCGGTACCGCTCATGCACTCCTCCAGGCAAAAAAACACATTAAAGACGCCTTTATCGTCCTCGCAGGAGATAACATCATTGATGCAGGAAGCATCTCAAAACTCATCAAAGACCAATCGGATTACTCCCTCCTCATAAAAGAACACCCTCATCCATCCAAATACGGGGTCGTAATAGTAGAAAACCGGAACATCAGCCGCATCGTAGAAAAACCAAAAGAAGATATCGGCAAGTACATCTCGACCGGCATCTACAAGCTCCCGCATTCCGTCTTCACCGACATTGAACGATGCACCTCAGAGGGCGCCCATGCGCTCTCTTCCGTCATCCAATCCTTAATCGAGAGAGGAAAACATATCAACACCCTTCTCGCAAAATCATGGATGGATATCGTCTACCCCTGGGATCTCATCACCGTCAATGAGACAATGATCCAAAAAACAAGCGAATACACTAGTGGAACCATCGAAAAAGGCGTCACCATCAAAGGCCCTGTCTCCATAGGAAAAGAAACAAAAATCTATGCAGGCTGCTACATCGTCGGACCAGTCGTCATCGGTGACGGCTGTGAAATAGGACCACATGCATGCATCTTCCCATCCACCAGCATCGGAAAGAACACCGTCGTACATCCATTCAGCGAAATACGAAGCAGCGTCATCATGGATGACGTACACATTGCATCATCTGCCCATATCTCCCATTCCGTCATCGGAAAAGGATGCATCATCGGGGATAATTTCTCGACGATATCGGGAAAAGCAGTCATAGAAATCGACAATGAGTTTAAAAAACTAGAAACACCCATTGGAACCATGATGGGGGAAGATTGCATCATCGAAAGCCACGTCGTGGTCGACCCTGGAAAAATCATCGGCAGGAAATGTAAAATCAACCCGTTGAAACAGATACGAAAAAACATCCCAAGCGAAACAAAAGTGATGTAACGTGTGCGGAATCATCGGCTATGTAGGATATCGAGAAGCCAGAACCGTCTTACTCGAATCATTGAAAAGACTCGACTACCGAGGATATGACTCTGCTGGTGTCGCCATCATCGATAAAAACTTAAAAGTCTACAAGGAAATCGGGGAAATCGCAAACGTAGAAAAAAAAATACCTCAGCTGAAAGGAACAACCGGAATTGGTCATACCCGCTGGGCTACTCATGGAGGTGTGACCAAAGAAAACGCACATCCACACCTCAGCTGCGATAAAAAAATCGCTATCGTCCATAATGGCATCATTGAGAACTATACGAAACTCAGAGAGGAACTAAAAAAGAAAGGACATCGATTCATCTCCCAGACAGACTCAGAAGTTATCGCACACCTCATTGATGATGCATATAAAGGAAACCTCGAGGAGGCATTAATCGCAGCGATAAAAAAAATAAAGGGATCCTATGCAATAGTCGCTGTCAGCCAGGATGAGCCAGGAAAAATCGTCGGAATACGAAATGAAAGCCCATTGGTCATCGGTGTAGGAGATAGTGAAAACTTCCTGGCTTCAGACATCACAGCGTTTTTAAAATACACCAATAGGGTGATGTTCCTCAATGATGGGGAACTCTGCGTAATCACGACCAACTCAATCCATGTTTTCGAAAAGAATAAAAAACAAATCAAAAAGAAAGAAGAACTTATCACTTGGGATTTCACAGACGCCGAGAAATCAGGCTTCCCTCATTTCATGCTCAAGGAAATATATGATCAACCTGACACGATCCATCAGGTCCTCAGGGGCCGTATCTCTGAAATGGAAGAAACAATCACGTTTCCCGATCATGTGGAAAAGCTCCTCAGATCTGAGATCACTTCGATTCACATCGTGGCATGTGGCACTTCATTTTATGCGGGTCTTATTGGAAAATACCTCATTGAACAGCTCACGAACATCCCGGTGTTCGTAGAGATTGCTTCAGAATATCGCTATTTCGGATCACGAAACGAAACCTCACTTGTCATCGCCATCACACAATCCGGAGAAACAGCAGATACACTTGCTGCGCTACGTGAAGCACAAGAATCAGGGTGTAAAACACTTGTAATTACGAACGTTATCGGCAGTACAGCAACCCGTGTTGCAGATGGATATATCCTGCAGCAGTCAGGCCCTGAAATCGGTGTGGCTGCAACAAAGACATTTACCTCCCAGATTATGGTTCTCTTCCTCATAACACTCAAAATTGCGCTTCTTCAAAAGAAGCTCGGGTCCGATGAGCTCTACAACTATCTGTTCCATCTAAAAGCACTACCAAGACACGTCCGAGATGTTCTGGAACGGAGCAATGATATCATAACGATCGCAAAACAACTGAAGGATGCCAAATCCGTGTTTTTCATTGGAAGAGGCATCAACTATCCACTCTCCCTCGAAGGAGCATTAAAACTGAAAGAAATATCCTATATCCATGCCGAAGGATTCGCAGCTGGTGAACTGAAACATGGACCATTCGCCCTTCTCACAAAGGACACTCCTGTCGTTGCTATCGTCACCCTGGATGAAACCTATGAAAAAATTCTGGCAAACATCGGGGAGATTAAAGCTCGGGGATCACCCGTCATCGCAATCGCAGATGATAAAGATACTGATATAGAAAACCATGCTGACTTTGTCCTCCGCTTCCCCACAAGCTCCCATGTGCTCCCCTGTATCCCTATCACGGTTGTTCTTCAGTTACTTGCGTATCACGTTGCCCATCTTCGAAAATGTCCGATCGATAAACCACGTAATCTAGCAAAATCAGTAACCGTTGAATAAGGAGAGAAAACCCATGAAATGTGTGATCCTAGCGGCAGGCGAGGGAAATCGGATGCATCCTCTCACTTTTACACGACCAAAGGTAATGTTACCCATTGTAGGAAAACCGATCCTGGAATGGAACTTGTTAAATGCTCGTGCTGCTGGACTGAAAGAGTTTGTTTTTATTGTCAGTTATAAAAGTGAAATGGTACGAGAATATTTTGGTAACGGGAAACCATGGAATGTGAAAATAAATTATGTCAATCAAGGAAAAGCCCTAGGGACAGCACATGCTATTGGGACAGTCGAACCATTCGTCAAAGATTTCATCGTCCTCTGCGGAGATACCATTTTTGGTATCAACGACATCAAACAAATCGCAAAAAAAGGGACCAAAATAGGGTTAGTAAAAGTTGATAATGCAACAGAATACGGCATTGTAGAACTCAAAGGAAAACATGTGTTGAAAATCCATGAAAAAATGGACCATCCCATCTCCAATATTGTCAATGCAGGTACGTACCATTTCAACAAGCAGATTTTTGACTATATCAGAAAGACGGAAAAATCACCACGAGGTGAATTTGAAATCACCGACTCCATCAATATGCTAGTAAACAAAGAGCATATGGAAGGTGTGTTTCTCAAAGAATGGAGAGACGTTGTCTACCCATGGCATCTCCTTGATGCAAACCAAGAACTGTTAAAGAAAATGAAAACAAAAATCCATGGGACTGTGGAGAAAAACGTGGTAATTAATGGAACTATCATTGTAGGGAAGAGCACCATCATTCGTTCCGGCACATATATTGAAGGTCCTGTATTGATTGGGAATGATAGCAAAATCGGACCAAATTGTTATATCAGACCATTCACCACGATTGGAAATCACTGTCATGTGGGGAACGCCTGCGAAGTGAAAAACTCAATCATTATGGACAATAGTAACGTCCCACATCTTAATTACGTTGGTGATTCGGTCATTGGACAAAACTGTAATCTTGGAGCGGGAACCGCGGTGGCGAACCTCAGGCTTGATAAAAAGAACATCACGGTTGTATTAAATGGAAAAAAAATTGATACAAAACGGAAAAAATTAGGAGCTATTATCGGCGATAACGTCCAGACGGGGATCAATGCGACGATCAATATTGGTTCCATGATAGGTAATGATGTCTATATCGGCCCTGGAGGGTTTGTTAAAAAAGAAGTCACCCCCCATACGAAAATCCTTTAACCATAATAAGAGCAAGAAATCTATGGTTTTCCCGTGCCCATTTGTTTAATATATCTCATTTTGTTACTTCCTTGACTTTTCGATGTTTGCCAGAAAATCGTTATTAATCATGAGTGCCAATCTTCTAGATGGTCTTCTTGCCTACATCGCGTTATATTTTATTTCTCGGGATATGGGTCCTGAGGCGTATGGGATTATCGGGTTTGCGATGGGGTTCGTCGGATTGTTCACGATCCTAACGGATCTCGGGTTTAACTCTGCACATATTAAAAGGGTCTCAGAAGGAAAAGATATGGGGACCTGCCTAGGCACCTACCTTATTTCTAAACTTGGGTTCGCAGGGTTATTTGCATCTATCGTCGTCGGGATCGTTCTTATCTGGAAATTCATCTTCGGCCGTGGGTTCGAATCCCCCACTCATGAACTCGCTATCTATATCATCCTTGGATATTATGTCGTCAACAGCATTGGAACATTTTTCTATAACACCTACTCTGCGACAAAAGAAATCGCAAAAGCTCAGATACCGCTTGTCATGGGAACCGTAGCAAGAACAATCGCAATACTCTTTGTCGCACTCTCAGGGTTAGGAGCACTTGCCCTAGCATGGGCATACGTATTTGGCGAGGTTATCTTCCTGTGTATTTCAATCCTCTTTTTTAGAGGATTTCATATAAAAAAACCAACAAAAGAATGTTTTAAAAATTACTCTGTTTTTGCTTGGCCGCTTATCTTAGTGGGAATCTCCTATACCATTATTACAAACACTGACAAAGTCCTTATCCAACTTTTCTGGACATCAGAAGAAGTCGGGTATTACTTCGCGAGTTTCCGTATCGTCCAGTTCCTGCTTGTTGCTGCATCTGCTGTTGGTACTTTGCTTCTCCCCACGATCTCTGGATTCCATAGCAAGGAGGATATCAACAGTATCAAAAAAACTGTCTTTCTCTCAGAACGCTATATTAGTTTGTTGATCTTTCCCATGGTCATCGGTATCGTTGTTCTTGCTGAACCAACAGTCCGTATTCTCTTGAGTGCATCATTTTATCCGGCCGTACCCATCCTTATGGTGTTACCTTTTTTTGTGGTTTTAGAAGCACTCTCACAACCATATATGTACCAAGTTATCGGTATGAATAAACCGACACTGGCACGAAATAGAATCCTCATCATCCTAGGCCTCACCGTCTTTTTTGACCTTCTTCTCATTCCTAGTAACATTAAAAGTCTTAATCTGAAACTCTTTGGGTTAGGAGCACTCGGAGCCTCCATTGCAACCGTCATCGGTTACGCCGCAGGACTCATCTACTGCAGATATGCCGCCTGGAAACTAGCAAAAAACCCTTTAAACCCTCGCATTTTGCTCCATTTACTCTCTGCGTCCATTATGGGATTTGTCATCTATGAACTTATGAGATTTTTACCAATCCAACGGTGGTATATCCTCATTGGATATTCTCTGCTTGGACTAGGTATCTATCTATTTATCCTTTTCTTGCTAAGAGAATTCACTAAAAAAGACCTTGATTTCGTTCTGGATCTTTTCAACGTTAAGAAGATGTGGAAATACATGAGAGAAGAAATAAAAAAAGAAAAGTAAGAAAATATTTTAGAATCGTGAAACTAATGAAAAAAAACATCCTCATCTGTGGGTATCCAAACACGGTCCTTAGGATTTTCATTGATGTTTTAAAAGATCACTAT
>DATMXJ010000040.1:0-2033 GCA_035561675.1 Thermoplasmatota archaeon | reverse complement strand
ATCATCATGACACAATCCGCTCAAGAAACCGCGGATTTTCTCGCAGTCATGGCACAACGAGAGCAAAAAGAAGGAGATCGAGCGGTCGCGATACGAGGGGAGAAAACCGCACGCACGATCTCAGAGCAACAACAATTCCTCGTCGAAGGCCTCCCGAATGTCTCAGCGGTCCTTGCACAACGTCTCCTACAGCATTTCGGATCCATCAGAGCCCTTGCCAACGCAACAGAGGAGGACCTCTGCAAAATCACAGGCATTGGCAAAAACATAGCAGCGGATATCCTTAAAATCCTCAATGCAGAGTACTTGAAAGAGTAGCCCAAATATTTTTATCATACCTTGTGATTACCGTGAAGCTTAGGGGTGACCTTATATGCCCGATGATGGTAAAAAAATTGATCAGATTTGTGATGGTTTAAATATGATTAGTGAGGATAATTCTATCCCGAGAAATATAAGACGAGGCGCAGAAGAAATCAAACAAATCCTATTAAAAACAGACGACCCAATCGACCTGCGTGTCTCATCGGCATCCTCAATGCTTGACGAGCTTGCAAACGATCCAAATATTCCACTCCATGGACGAACCCTTATCTGGAATATCATGAGTCGTTTGGAGGAACTCGCATAACATATTTTTTAAGGACCAAAACGACCCTTCGTCCATAGAACAAATAGAGGAGGAAGAGAAATGATACGTATCGGACAAGCCGGCATCCCATTATCTTGTAAAGGACGAACCAACAAAGATGGGATAGTCTATACCCATAAAAGTCTTGATTTAAACGCAATAGAAATTCAATTCGTTCGTGGATTGTACGTATTATCCGATGAAGAGGCATTATTTATCAAAGATTACGCTGTGAAAAATGATATCGAAATCCATGTCCATGCTCCCTATTATCTCAACTTAGCTGGTGATCGGGAAGAAATCACCATGAGTTATGAAAAAATCATGAAATCAGCCCAGATGGCAAACAACATCGGTTCAAAAACACTGATCATCCATCCAGGATTCTATGGAGAGTATAACCCTAAAAAAACCTTGAAGCTGATCACAAAAAATGCAAAAAAAATCATCAGCATGTTTAAAAAAGAAAAACTAAAAGTCAGACTCGCGATGGAGACAATGGGGAAGCAAAAAGTCTTCGGAAGCCTTGATGAAATCATTGAGGTCTGCACTCATGTCAAAGAAATCATACCAGTCCTCGACCTGGGTCATATCCACGCACGGGGGAATGGATCAATCCAAGAACGTGAAGATTTCGAAGCAATCTTTGACAAACTCAAACCATTACGATTACGACATTTCCTCATCCACATCACTGGTGTCTTGTACGAAAACGGCAATGAGCTGTACCATGTTCCCATTAAAAAAGGAGACATGCCGCTTGCTCCGCTCATCGAAGTGATTCTTGACCGAAACCTCAATGTTACTCTTATCTCCGAATCCCCCTTACTTGAACATGATGCGGTGTACATCCGTCTCCAAGTTGAAAAAGCAATCATGAAACGAACCGGGAAAGAAACCGCATATTACAAGGATCTCTCCGAGGTCATAAAAAAATGAACACCTCAGATACCTTTCACGATTCCCTTGATTACATTCACAGAAAGACAAAAGATATCCTAGAACTGGTTAACAAAGACGATATTGAAAACATCATTCAATCATTTTTCAAAGCAGACCGTATCTTTGTATATGGAGCAGGACGGTCTGGTCTCGTCTCCAAAGCTTTCGCCATCAGACTTGTTCATCTTGGATTTCAGACATTTGTCATTGGAGAAACCATCGGCGCACCAGTCAAAAAAGGAGACCTTGTATGTATCGTGTCTGGTTCTGGGGAGACCATCCCTGCGGTCATGACTGCGGAGATAGCGAAGAATCTTGGTGCGACACTCATGGTTATCACCGGGAGAAAAAACTCTCGGATCACAAAATTTGCTGACATCGCAATTATTCTTTCAGTAGATTGCACAGAAAAAGAACGAAAACAATTCGCTCCACTTGGAACATTATTTGAGGCTAGCTC
>DATMXJ010000039.1:0-6134 GCA_035561675.1 Thermoplasmatota archaeon | reverse complement strand
GGGTCTTATTTGACTCCGACAACGATGAACATGAGGAAAAACCCGGTTGCTATTTTTTCTGCAGTGACTCCACCATCTGCGGTAAGCGACATCGTGATCGTCTTTTTCCCAAGGCCCAACACCCATGGATGTATGGTGTTTTGTTGGCCGACGAGGAGTTCCGGAATCGTCCCTGTTTTTTGAGCGGGTATGACAAATCCACCTTCGAAGGCGAGTTCCCAGGAGATGTTGATGGCATCAGCTGTGCCAGTGTTGGTAACTGTCGCGGTGATCCCCAGACCGCCTTTTATTTCAAGTTCGAGTACAGGTCCACCGATCGTCATTTCAAGGGTGGTCCAGCTGCTCTCTAAACTATGGGTGTCCCTTGCTTTCGCCTGAATGATGTAGGTACCGGGTTGCGACCAGATGTGATTCAGTGTCTGCATCGAGTTAGAGGGGAACGGGCCGACCCATCCGCTGTTCGTCCCATCAGCCCAGTCTACGAAATAAAAGACGTCATCACCATCAGGGTCTGTCGTGACGACTGTATAATTGTAAAGGATTCCTTTTTGTCCGTTTGAAGGACCAGTCAGGGTCGGGGCTAGTGGCGGGTTGTTCTGGGTGCCTCCACCCGTATGGCCGACCATGGCGACATGTAGGGCGACGAGATTGGATTGTGCAGAGAGACCCAGGGCAGTGCGAAGCCCGTTTTGATCGGTAATGACAGAGAGCACATTTCCGCTCATGTCCAGTGCTGTTGCTTCCAGTAGGATGTTATGTATGATGGCGCCGGATTCGTACCACCACCAGGTGAGATAGGTTTGACTCCCGATATTCTTATCCCAGAATGGGATGATAATCAGGGGGGCTGAGGATACTGAGATGTTGCCGGGGTCGACATTGTCTTGTATTAATTCTCGTTTGTCGCCGGAGACTATCATTGATAATGAGTGGGTCGTCGGTGCGTACTGGTACACACCGGTTTGGTTGGCCGCATAAATCTTGAATGGGTAGATGTTGATGGCGCTGGGGAGGGTGCGATGTCGTTTGTGGTTGATGTTATCGTAGAGGTAGGACGTCCCGTACGAAGCCCAGAGGACTTGGGATTGTTCCAGGGGGGTGAGTTCCGTGTTGTTCCATTCGTTGACTATTGTGCGGGTGTTGACCGCTTCTGCTAATGTCAGGGTGTTGTTAATCACCGCGGGGAGGCTGGAAGGTGGGAGTGGGTTGTAGACGAAATTGTACGTGGTCGGCGGATGGCCTAGATGCATGATGATTTCTGGTTTTTCATTGGAAGGCAGGTCGAGTTCGTAGAGATCACTGACGCCCATTCCTGTCGTTATCGTCGCTAAATTAAGAGCGTTTGCGTCGAAATAGACATCCTGGGCGATCATTCCTATCTCCGCCATCGCTGCTTTTTCATCAGGGACGATGCTCATGTTCCAGATCATCCCGAACTTGATCGGCGCTCCGGTGTCCTGCCCGAGATACAGGTAGTTCCCGGTTTTCCATAAGAGTAACGAATGGTTGGAAGGAACATAGATATAGGTTGCGTCACTACGAATCACGTATATGGTCGTCGAATATGTTCCATTTGGACTGTAGACGGTCCGTCCACCGGTGGTCGTCACCCCGTATGCAGCCCAGAGGACTGTGGATAATTCCTCGTCAGTTACCGGGGTCGGTGGATAACCATTATGGAACGACATTCTGCGGCTTATCGTTTGTTCTAGTAGCACGTCAACTGGGAGTGGTTCTGGGAGGGTGATCCAACCTCGGGTGGTGGTTTGGTTGTTTTCGTCGTCAGATGCTTCGAAAGTCAGATTTCCGGTGACCGGTACAATGGCAGCGATGATGAACAGCATGCAGAAGATGATGCTAATCAACTTTTTTCTCATGATTTTTCCCCTTATACAATTGCTATGCATATGGTTTATATAAAATTACTGTTGATTTGATATAAAACTGAGGATATTTTTCACATGGGGGTGAGCATTGGTTTATGAATGGAGAGGTTCAAGGATTCTTATTTTGTGTATATAATATAACAAATCATAGATGTTTGATTGCATTGGAAAGGTATGAGCGGAAAGAGGTTACTTTTTAAAAAAAACCTTTGATGATTTCGAGGATATGTTTTTAAGGAACGAGATGTTAGGATTTTTTATGAGAACGGAGGTAGCACGATGGTAATTGGTTTTGTTCTTATGCATGTGTCCCCATTGCATGAATATGAAGTGTATAATGCACTGTCGAAGCTCCCTGAGGTTATTGAGCTTCATCCCTTATTTGGTGAATACGATTTGATAGCAAAAATCGAGGCAAAGGACTATGACGGCATCGGAGAGATCATTATTCAGAAGATTAAAACGATAGAGGGCATCACTGATACCAAGACCTTGACTGGAATTCGGTTGCATTGACACAGCTGATTTAAAAAAATGGAATGTGTTGATGATAGTGTTGGGACGTGTGGAGAGGCAATGACTCGATTTCGGACGATGAAAAAAAAGGTCATTGAGTTATTCGATGAAAAAACCGGTGGTGTGGTACGGACCATCTGTTTCCGTAATCCAAAGGAGTTTGACGAGTTTGTAAAAGGTTTTAAGGAAATGCGATACCCCGGGTATGCGTGGAGATATAAGGATAAAGGCAGAAAGAAAGGGGAAAGCGATTCGGCCGATCATTATCACGAGACATGAGTTATTCAAGGAGAAAATCCGGGGTTTCGTACAGTCCTCACCCTATTACGTATGCCAATGCTTCTTCTGCGGTTAACTCTTTGATTCGTCCGTCTTTAGCCCAGTCATCAAAGGTGGATTCTTCAAGGGGGAATTCAACATCCCTTTTTCTGTCGTAGATTCGTATGGTATAGATATCCTTGTTTCTTCCTCGTTCAAACCCGTATAGGACAGCAAAAACAATCGTTCGTTGTTCGTTTATCTTCAATTCGTAGGAATGCCCGACCTTCAATTTTATGTGTACCATAGGTTCTCTTTTCCTCACGTTATGTTTTCATATCTGTTCTTTGTTTAAAAAAGGAGCTATTGGCGTCTAAATAGTGCTTTATCCTGAAATTAATTCCTCCTAGAATGTGGAATTCATTGCGATAATAATATTTTCAGTTCTTGGGAGAATATATCATAGGTGGTATGGTCGTACAGAACGAATTTGACGAGTTGGATGTCCTGATGTTCTGTGAGGTACTCGATGGTTGTTTGCAGGGCGATCTTCGCTGCTTCATGTAGCGGGTAACCGTACGCTCCGGTGCTGATGGCGGGGAACGCGATGCTTGTGAGGTGTTTTGTCGTGGCGAGTTTGAGGCTTTCGTGGTAGGCACTTTTGAGGAGTGCTGCTTCGTTGTCTGTTCCGTCGTGGTATCGTGGTCCGACGGTGTGGACGACGTATTTTGCGTTGAGGTCGCCTGCGGTGGTGATGACTGCTTTTCCGGTTGGGCAGCCTCCGATTTTTCTGCATTGTTGCATGATGGTTGGTCCGCCTCTACGATGGATCGCACCGTCGACGCCTCCACCTCCAGCTAGCTTACCGTTTGCGGCGTTGACGATCGCTTCGGTTGTTTCCTTGGTGATGTCACCTTGAACGAGGATGAGCGTTGATGCGTTGATTGTGTGTTCCATTTGGTATCTTCCATTTTTTTCTTTGAGTTTTCAATTCATTTATCGAGGTTGGCTATAAAATGTGTTCGGAGGTAGGATTTTTGGATGGTAAGAAAACTATATAAATGTTAAATGTATACGTGTATCACGCTAACGTATAGCATAATAAGAGGCAAGGAGGAAGATATGAACAAAAAAAACCAACACCTCACCACCACGCTCCAGCACATGGGGCAGACGCTGGGACTTACAGACAGAGACATCGCCAACGCAAAAAGAACAGCACGAAGCATGCTGGGCATAACGATCGCAGCAGCCGTTGTCATCATCATAGGAAAAATAGTGACATCACAACTCGACGCGGTCGGTCAGTACTACGCCGGAGTAAGCCTCAAGGACTTCGGCCTGCTCAGCAGGTTTTTCTAACAAAAAAAAGGGACACTGCTAAGGAAAACCCCCATTAGCAGTGCTTCCCCCCTGTTTTCTCACAAAGAGATGCTTCTATGATATCCAAACACACACCCCTCACCGTCGCTTGGGAACTGACCCTCACCTGCAACATGCACTGCATGCACTGCGGATCTTTCGCAGGAGAAACCAGAGCGCATGAATTAAACACAGCTGAAGCGCTGGATCTGTGCTCCCAGCTGCAACAGCTTCACACAAAATACATCAATCTCACCGGTGGAGAAGCACTCCTGCGAAAAGACTGGTATGACATCAGCAAAGAAATCAAGGACCGTGGAATGGAAGTAAGCATCCTTTCCAACGGCCTTATCCTCAACGAAAAAATAATAACACAACTTCGTAGCGTCGGAGCCTATGCCATAGCCATCAGCCTCGATGGAGGAACACCACAGACACACGATATGATCCGCGGAGTACCTGGTTCTTTTGAGAAATGTCTCAGTGGCTTAAAGGCACTCAAAAAAGAAGATCTCCCAGCCACCGTCATCACGACCGTTCATAAAGGAAACATACAGGAATTACCGCTCATCCGAGATACCATCCTTGAAAAAACAAAAGCATGGCAGATCCAAATCGCAGTCCCCATCGGAAGATTCCCTATAGAGTTCACGCTTTCCAAGGAGGAGTTCTATGCCGTTGCACTGTTCATCGCTGCCATGAAGAAACGCTATTCAGCCAAGGAACTCGCGGTGATGGGCGCTCATAGCATCGGGTACCATTCCCAGCTCCTACGGAATACCATGGTCTCCCCGGTCTGGAACGGATGCCAGGCAGGACTCAGCGTCCTGGGGATACAAAGCGACGGGACCATCAAGGGATGTTTGTCCCTCCCGGAATCGTATCATGAGGGGAACATCCGTCAGAGATGGTTAGCTGATATCTGGAATGATCCGCATGCATTCTCGTACACCAGAAATTGCAGCTCATCCGATCTGCAGGATCATTGCGCTGCGTGTCGATTTGGAAAAACATGCAAGGGAGGATGTACGACCGTATCAGCGTCTCTCACCGGTGCTCCGCATAAGGACCCCTATTGCCTGTTCTCATTGGAGAAAAAAATGCTGTCTGGATGAATAATTTCGACCGAAGAGCAGAACGAACCGATGTTATTCTTTTTTCGAATACCTGTCTTTCTGATCGAAGAACATGATGCAACTATACCCGGCGTAGACGTCCGCTGAATGTTTTTTTCCTTTTTCAACGAAGAATCTATCCCCCTTTGTATACGTGTGTTTTTTCCCATCCTGCCAATAGTCGACTTTTCCGTCTAAGACGATTTCCCATTGGCTTTCATGTGAATGCTCTGGGACGCTTGTGTCTTTTTCGAACTCCATGAACACGACTTGTTCTTTCTCCCCTTGGACAAGGTAGCCTTTTACTCCGTTGAAAGGCAGTGTTATTTCCGGGAGGTTTCGTATCGGCTGTGGAAAGATACTTTTCATGGACTGGCACCTTTTTATGAGAATAAGGAGGGGATATTTTATCTTTTATCCTCTACCAATTTTTAGAGGATCATAATCTTATATTCAATTGTAAAACGAAAGAGAAATGGAAAAAATACTATTAAGAACATTTACCAAGTTTAATGCAATGAATCCTGTTTTCTATATCCGTACTAGTAAATTTGGACGGTTCGACTACCACATCTGAATTTGGGTTGTAATATTTGAGGAGTGCACCAGCCACCAATGCTATAGGACAGATGTCTTTCTCGGGATTTAATGTATCATGAACGCCAGTCTTCGCCAACGAACATCCTTTTATCTCAAACAGATATTCCTCGTTGTTGATTTTTTTGAACTCAACGTGTTCAAAGAAGTCGCTGCCAGATGTAAATTCAACAAAATTATCAATAGCTTCTTCCAGAGTTCCCCTGGTGAATATTTTGGAGTCTTTTTTTTCTTCTATTTTATCTAAGAATTTACATGCGTGTGAGGTCACTATCATTGAAGTATTGCCACTTGTCTCTTGGATTGCTCGTTCAAGGGAGAAAAGTGTCGAGTGGAAAAGGTTCGCTAAATCCGCCATTCCTATCTTTTTTTGTTTTTCTTTTTCGAGATACATCTCATC
>DATMXJ010000038.1:0-8675 GCA_035561675.1 Thermoplasmatota archaeon | reverse complement strand
AGATCAAAATGCAGAATCTGTCAATTGGAGTATCTCCGTCACCGGAGGGATCCTCAAACGAATAGATCTTCGTTCCACTGGCACGATTAACTCGTTGTCGACGCAATCGGAGTCCACGGTCATAACCGATCGAATCCCCCTAGGATTGGGTCGTTTAGAGATCACGGTCACAGCGCAGACGTCCGGGGGTGAATCGGTGACACAGACCGCGAAGGGATTTAAGTTCTTGTTCTTCGTGATCCTTGTCCGCATGTAAGAGTACCTGAGAATACCTGTTTTTTTCTATTTTCTTATTTTTAAAATCATGTTTACACAATCTTTATAAATATCTGAAGAAATTCGATTGATGAGGAAAAAATGAAGAGACTCTTCATCGGAATAGGAATTCTTGCAATACTCAGCATCAGTTACTTAAGCGGCTGCCTGGATGAAAAAAGCAAATTCATAGGAACATGGGAAACTCAAGATGGAAGCACATCGATGACCTTTGATACGAATAATAAAGTAACGATCAGTGGGAGCGGTCCGCTTGCAATCGTCTCCCTAACCGGGTTGTTTGCCTATTCTCTTGCGAATCAGAAAATAACGTTTTCATCAGGAGATACGGGCATCACGCTGAACTATAGTTTCCCTTCGTCAAATCAGCTGATCCTCAGCAATGACCAAGGAGCATCATTGGTATTAACCAAGAAATAAAGTGATGAACGATGGTAATTCCAATATAGCTTGCACTGATCGCAATACTTGTGATTGGTATTGTGGCTTGGAAACTTTTCAAATTCGCTCTATGGATTCTCCTCATTGTCCTCCTTCTTGTGCTCACACTCATTGGATTGGATTACTTAATAGGATTGTTTTCTCAGATCATATAAATTATCACTGCAACAAGGAAAATAAATCATTTACTATTACCATTCAAAATCATACTCCGTTCTAATGGAAGGATGAAGATATATCGAATCTAACCCTGTCGCGGAACTGATTTTTATATTTCGAAATTAGATCACTGACTCAGTATTATTACTACCTTTTTGTAAGAGAAAATCAAGCCTTACGCTGGATAATAATGGTGTCGCCCCCAAGTTATATAAATATCTCTTCTATGATGCTAAACAGGCGGATAAGGAACTAATGAACCTGAAAACAACTGTTTTTGAATACGCGAAATTATCCAGCGCTCATTTCATATTTTTAACCGCAATCATCCCACTTACTGGTGCGATTGCGATGGGTGAAAAAGATTTATTCCTTCTTACTGTGCTTTTTCTCATCGGTCTTTCTGCTCACATCGTTGGTTTTGCGCTCAACCATTATGTCGACGTCGAGGTCGATCGTCTCATTTCTTCTACCAGTAAACGACCACTACCGAGTGGCAGTATCTCGAAGAGAAACGCTCTTGCCTACATTCTGCTGGTTTTACTCCTTGGATGTTTGTTGACACTTTATTTTTATGGTGTCATACTGCTACTTCTGTATCTGTTTGGGATTCTCCTTGCAGGGTTCTATGATTTGTATAGCAAACGAATTTGTGGTATGGATTTTTTCCTTGCCGTCTCAGTCATGGTCGGTGTGGTGTTTGGCGCAGCGACCGTCTCTTTCCAATTCTCATCTCTGGTAATTATCCTCTGCATCTTAGCGTTTCTCCAAACCCTCAACCTGAATCTGGTCGCTGGGGGGATCAAAGATGCAGACCATGATTATTTGATGCAGTCTCAACATCTTTCGACGCGACTAGGTGTCCGGGTCGAGCAGGGAACCCTCCGTATTCCCGCATCATTTCAACTCATCGCATACCTCTTGGGATTACTGTATGCGTTCTGTGTGTTCCTACCTATTTTTTTTGGTGTGATTCACCTTGATATTTCGTTAATTCTCCCCCTTATTCTTATTAATGTATTATTTTTCATCGTCACGTACAAAATGGTTCATCTAAGAAGCTTTTATCGACAGGAAGTACGGAAATATGTGGTTCTTCAATATATGATCAACTGGTTAAATATACCGATTCTTTTGATGAGTGTCGCACCCTTAGCTGGGTTCCTCGTGCTGTATCCCATCATCGGTTTGGTCGTATCAAATGTTATCCTTTACCGTACGATCGTCAGACCTCAGGTGATGTGAACCCTTGATTCCACCCTGTCCTCTTCAACAAGAATTTTACCAAACTGCTCCTTATTTTTCTTGATCAGTCGATCGTAATAGATGAGAGATCAGACAAATAGAAACGTTCAAATGAACATGGTTCATACTTTTCATACTGTCCCTTTAAGGTGTGGAAGATCAAAGATGAAACACAGCCCCAAAGTGAGTCTTCGTAAAATGACTCTTAAAGATTATGATTCGGTCATCGCCTTATGGGCTGAAGGGAACATCCCCTATCGACCACAAGGCCGTGATAGCAGAAAAAATATCACCATACAATTGCAACAACCGAACTGCTATTTTCTTGTCGCGGAGACTGATAAAAGGATAATCGGGGCGATTGTTGGAACACATGATGGGCGGAAAGGATGGATCAATCGACTGGTGATTGCACCCTCCTATCAAAAGAAAGGGATCGCAAAGCGTTTGGTCGAAGAAGTCGAACATCATTTTTCATCAATGGGAATCGATATCATTGCCTGCCTCATCGAGGATTGGAATACCACCTCTATGCAGGTGTTCGAAAAATTGGGATACACGAAGCACACAGATATCTTGTATTATTCTAAAAGAAAAAGCATGAAAACATAATGGAGAATTATAGGTACTATCCTCTTTTTTTCAAAGTATTTTCCCCACAATCATTTCAGGAGTATATGAAGAAAAATCAACCCTGCTTTTATATTCTATAGAAAAAGTATATTAATATAGAAAATATCTTATAAATATAAAGGATTTCTCTCAAAAACGGAAGCTATGAAAAAAATAATCGTCATAATCCTTGTCGCAGCAACGATTCTGAATATCGTCGCAGGCGCATTTCTATTCCTTGACATTCAACAAATGGACATACCGGAAACGACACTCGCACTCGAGATAATCACCATCACCACTGATGAAGCAGTACTCCAGACAACCCTCTCCATCAACAACCACAATTCGTTTCCCGTCATTCTCCAAAACATAACGATGATAACAACTGATGAAAACGGAGAAACCATCAACCACCTTACGATGCCCGGAGGAGAAACCAAAGCACATGAGAACAGATCGTTTACCACAACAGCAAACATCCGATTCGACGGTTCTCTACCCACCCACCTTACCAGCCGTCTGACCGGGACGTTCGGCACTATATTTTTCGGCATCATAAAAAAAACATTCCCCCTGAAATTCACCATTGAAACATCGCTGAATAACATCCTGGAACAATTTACACTACCTCATATCCATCTCGCGGCGAATTTCAGTGATATCACCCAAGAAGGCATCAACTTCACTGGGGTTATTGAAATCACCAACCCGAACACGATCGATATCTCCGTAGAAAACCTTTCAGCAGACATAACGACTGAAACAGGAATCCCTGTCGGAACTGTCACTATCCAAGGAGAAACAATCCCTGCAAAGACAACCAAACAACTCACCGGGAGTGGATGGATCCTCCTCAAAGCATTAAATGCAGTATCGCTGCGGATGACCCTGACTGGTGATATTATCATCTCTATCGCTGGCATTAGAAAACCAATGAACATTTCCTTGGAGGCCGACATCATCCCCCCTTACCTTGGACAGCTCCTTTCGGATCTCCCGACTGAAGCATCTCTCACTGGTGTTTATACATACACCTTGAAAGACGGGTTGCATGATGAGGTTACGTTTACGATAAAAAACCCAAATAAATTGACGTTGCTTGCGAATGACATCACCGTACAAATCTATCGTGTCGATGGGACAAAGACCCGCATGATCAGCAATGGGACGCTCCCTGACGGTTTTATTGCGCCCCAGAGCACTACGGTACTCCAGGGTGATATGTTCATCCCCTTGACTCAACTCTGGCCGCGCCGTGGGGAACGGTTTATCCCTGATCAACTTCAAGTGATCCTCCGATCAAACGTCACCATCCAGGGGTTCAATCAAACCATTTGGATTGGGGTCATCGGGTATCAGGATTTTCCGTTTCACCGATTCTCTTAATATCAAGGTTTTATGAACAAAAGACTAGTACGAAACGAGTAGCGGGGGGAGTTTTAATTCAGAACATAACACCGCAAAAAGTAATTCTCAACTACCTATCTATCGTATAATGAAACAGATCGAAATACTCTTCCATGGATTTGTAGATATATATTCTGAGCTTCTCTACAGAGCTATCTATGTCAACTTTACGCGGGTTCATTAGTGATGATGCATCGATTTGCTGTATCATGGTCAAGGACAATTTATCCATAATGTTCTGTAACGTCTCTTGTGGATGGACACAGAAATCTTCATAGGTGATTGAAATGTAATCATCCTTCGGCAATTTCTCTATGTTTTTTACATAATATTCTACCGCTTTTTTCGTAATTCTCGTAAGAACAACCACGCAACATTCCGCCATTGTATGAACGATGAATCGGAGCGGTTGCAACAGTAAGGGATTCGAATAAAACTTATCATAGACCTTCGATAACCTGGTGGTGTACGGGTTTCTTTCTTTTACTATCGTCCTGATAGCATTAAGCGTTGAGCTAATTGTTTTCAGCGGATGGCGATGGATGAAAACAAATCGTGCGTTCGGAAACACCTCTTTCAAATAAAGGAAATTTGGGAAATCATACGGGTTCTTTAGCAGGATAGGTTTTTTGTTTCCTGCGATGAACTGGATTTTTTTACACAACTCAATGAACAATGCGACATTCTTTTTCGTGATACGCATCTGCAGCGTCTGATTACCAAGTAAAAATCCATATTCCTCAGCAAAATCCGCGGTTATCTTTAACCGGTCGATTCCTCTGTCCTTAAGCCCGTTTTTGAGAAACGATTCTGTGAGCTGTTGTTTTGCGCCATGTTCTTTTTGTTCATGATAGTTGGAGAGGAGCTCGTCATAGGTGATGAGATGATACGCGGTAACTGGATTGAAGCACCCGGTGGCTGTTAACATCTTGTACAGGATACTGGTCCCGGATCGATGAACCCCGAGGATAAAAACTGGTCGGAAATCAATGTTCTCGAGTCCTTTGAGATATTGTCTATCTTTCCTCGTATCAGTGTGATTAATCACAAGATGATATATTGGATTTCTTTTAATAAACCCCATCCTTTTACAGACGTATCTGGTAGGGATTTGGGAAAATCCTGAAAGGTAAATCTCTAAAAACCAGCGAAGGATACAAACTATTGTTGAAGAGACATGATTCTTGAATTTCTGATTGTTCTAGGAATCATTGGAATCCTTGGTGAATGTTATATCATCAGTTTGTGGCTTATCGCGTATCGGCGGACAAAAAAAAGGATATTTCAACCCTATTTTCCCTATGTATCTGTCATTGTCCCCTGTAAAGGGACCGGACATGGTTTTTTGGAAAACATCCAAGGGTTTCTCGCCCAGGAATACCAGAAATATGAGATCATATTTGTCGTCGATTCAACAGACGATCCTGCCTATACCACCTTGCAACAACTCATAGAGAACAAACCATATGCTCATTTGGTTCTGACCGATTCTGTTTCTGGATGTAGCGGGAAGATTGCTGCGCTGCTCACTGGACTTAAGTCAACAGAAAAAACAGAGGTTCTGGTGTTTGCCGATAGCGATATCAAACCGGATACACACTGGCTTCAGAACATTGTGATGCCACTCCAAGATGAGGCCATCGGGGTAACGACCGGATACCGATGGTATTTTCCTACGAACTGGAAAACATTGCTTATATCTGCTTGGAATATGGCTTCGATTGTGTTTATGTTTTACCCCAGTTATACGTTTGCCTGGGGTGGATCGATGGCTATCAGGAAAAAAGTGTTCGATACCCTGGATATTAAGGAAAAATGGAAAACCGCGTTCTCTGATGATCTTATCCTGACGATTTCTGTGAAAAAAGCTGGTTACAAGATCTATCTTCAGCCGAAGTGCATCATGGAAAGCCCGCCAGAGACACGCATTACGAGTTTTATACGCTGGGGGACGCGACAATACACGTGGGTGCGCTGGTATTACCCGGTCTTCTGGATTGGCTCATTTGTTGGCTTTATCGGGGCACAAGTCGTAATCTTCCTGGGTCTGCTCCTTCTCCTTTTCGGATACTACCTCCCCGGTTTTTTATTATGTTCGATGCTTCTGTTCGAAATATTGTATGGCTGGTTAGGGATCACTATCCTCCCGAAAACCATGATTTACCCAAAAGAACGCTATCCATCAAAGATAGGATATGCCCTCCTGACTCCGATCGTCTTTCTTTTATTAGCACAAAATGCTTTTTCGTCAGCAATAACACGAGAGATTCAATGGGCGGGACGAACCTATCGAAAACCAAAGAACTAGGATTTAATAAATCGATTATCCATCATACACGGGTTCAAATCCCTTCCCATGCACTGTATATAGATTAATTTAAATCGCAAGTAATTATTTCTGATGTGATGAGTGCAACACCCCTTCCACCACCAAAATACTTCATACACAGAGCCTGTGAATTAGGAGCAATAGAAGCAACGGTGATCTCCCCACAGCACGTCTATACCGCTGAATGGGTTCGACGAAAATGCCAATACGGATGTGATGGCTATGGCGAGCATCTCACCTGTCCTCCCTATTCACCAACACCACAGGAGACACGACGGTTGCTGGATGAGTACACCACCGCTCTTTTGATCCATTGTCCATCAAGAGGAGTTGAAGTGCTCCAAATCATTTACACCCTTGAACGTGAGGCGTTCCTCGCAGGATACTACAAGGCGTTCGGGATGAGCGCTGGTCCCTGCTCCCTTTGTGAAAGATGCAACGTGCAGAAAACATGTTGTCACACGGAACAGGCACGACCCTCAATGGAAGCCTGTGGCATCGATGTCTATCAAACAGCAAGGACCGCTGGATATCCAATCGAGGTCGTCCGAGACCATACCTGCCCTGAAAACTATTACGCCTTACTTTTACTTGAATAATAGAAAATCATCTGATACTCTCCTATTTATTAATAAAAATGGCATTATATAGTCCTTTTCTGTAAAATTTATATATCATAAGAGCATTAGAAAAAGTGAAACCGGAGGAATGATTGTTCTATGCTCTATGATGTCGCTATCGTCGGGGCTGGTCCAGCAGGTTCCACAGCAGCAAAACTCCTCTCCGAAAAAGGCATTCGCACCCTTCTTCTCGACAAAGCATCATTTCCCCGAGACAAGCCCTGTGGAGGTGGGCTTCAGATGCGAGTCCTCCATCGATTCAAATACCTTGAGGAAAACAATTTGATTGATTCATACTCGACAACGTTCCAAATCCACACATCGACCATGGCACATCATTTAGACTTTCACCACCCCAAACCCCTCCAGGCAATGGTCCTTCGAAAACACTTTGATGAAGGCCTAGTCAATCTTGCGATACGAAACGGGGCGGTCCTGCAATGCGGAAACACTGTACAAGACATGATCAACGAGAAAGACACCATGCGCCTCATTCTTTCAGATGGAACGACGTTTGAATCACGATTGATCATCGGTGCGGATGGAATGTGGAGCACGATTGCAAAAAAAATTGGTATGAAACAGGAATGTGACCATATCGGAGTCAGCGTGTATGCTGAATATCCTATGTGTCAAGAAACCATTCATAAGGTATATGGTTCCGATCAAGGAGTTCATATACATCTTCAACCAAACGGAATTGCTGGATACGGCTGGGTGTTCCCCAAAAAAGAACACGTCAACATCGGAGTCGTCGAATTTCGACAAGCCATTAACCCTACAAGAGGAAAAAAGAACCTACAGACGAGCTATGCACACTATCTTCAGTCCTTGAAACAACAAAAACTTATCCCCGACAATCTTAGCGGTGCAACAACACGTGGAGGAGCATTCCCGACATGTCCAATGAAACGATTAACCGCGGATCGAGTATTACTTTGCGGTGATGCAGGCGGACTTACAAACCCAATGACTGGTGAGGGAATCTTTTATGCGATGTGCTCCGGTGAGATGGCTGCAAAAACAGCAATCAAAGCACTCGAAAATAACACAACAGATACTCAATCCCTCAGAGACTACCACCGCAGATGGAACCAAGAATTCCGCGGGGATTTTACTTTTGTGAATCAATTATCGAAACGCTGGGGGCGAAATATTGACCGGTTAATCGAAATTGCATGCAGAGACAAAAAACTCATCGATGTTATCTGCCAGGCGATCCCAACACCCAGAGGAGTACAACAAGAGAAATGGAAAATTATCCGCCGCTTTGTCTTCGCCTATTGTAAGAACAGACTCAAGCAATGAAACAGCAATTAAAAAATCGATTTCCCGCTCTTTCTAATCTTTTTTCTCTTCTAGATACCCGAGTTCCTCGATTTTCTGCAAAACCTTACCGACACTTTCTTCCACAGATTCGATATCGGTATCAACGATAAGGTCAGGATTCTCCGGCTCTTCATATGGATCGTCAACCCCGGTGAAATGCTTGATTTTCCCCTCAAGAGCCTTTCGATACATGCCTTTCACGTCACGTTTCATGCAGATCTTCAAAGGACAACGAACATACACTTCAACGAAAT
>DATMXJ010000037.1:0-3008 GCA_035561675.1 Thermoplasmatota archaeon | reverse complement strand
CCTATTCGGCAATCCATATATTACAGTTACGCCTTGGGGTGCAAGGTAGATAGCGGCCAATGAGGCAAGGTCTTCCTCGCCGTCCACCTCGATACACACCGGGCTCTTCTGGGGGTTTTTATACACCGTCTGAATCGCGTCCCAGAGTTCATCGGTAATGGTTCCAGGAGGGTTTTTTATCTTGAGATGGACCCGCCCATACCCCTGAATGAGCGTTTTCATCTCCGAGGGATACGGTTTGCGCTCCAGGATAAAATCCACGATACAGAGAAGAGGAGTAAAACCATGTTTCAGAACAGTATAGGTAACCTTATCACCAATAGTGACAACGGATTTTTCTTTTTTTAGCAGTTTTATAAGGTCTGGTTCATCAACCAGCTGACCGATATACCCTTTCAGTGTGTCCTTTAAGTCCTCAGGTAGCACATACATCCTTAACTGACCTTCAAGGCATATTTCCCTGGTTTTGTGATGTTCATTTTCTTAGCAACCTGGGAATGCTCAGGGTCACGGACAATCACATACCCACGCCATCGACTGACGGTCTGATCTGAACAATTCGGGCAACGGTCTTTCTCTGTGAGAAAATGGCAGGTTTTACAGGCGTTTAGATTCTTCATTTCTTCTCACCTCGTTCCTCTCGTTTCTCCTTGCGATCTTCACGTTTTTTCTCCGGACGTTTCTCATCTTTTGGTTCGGTGAGCCATTCATGGGTTCCAAGCGCGGGTTGCCGCATGGTAAGACCGATTTTACTTTCTCGTGCAGATAACTCGTTGAGACTGACCGCAACGATACGTGCACGGAGCGGGTCACCGACTTTCAGAATCCGCTTGGTTTCTTTGCCTTGGATCCGTCCGCTCTCCGCATCGACGTCCACATAATCGTTCATGATCTGACTCATATGTAACAAGGCATCGAGAGGTCCGATATGGCAAAACGCTCCAAACTCGACAATCTCACAGACGATCCCATCGACCAGTTCCTGTAAGAGCGGGTTAAAGGTAAGGGCTTCGAATTCTACTTTCTGGTACATCCCTCCATCACCATGAATCACGATACCATCTCCTAATGGAGTGATGTTATCGACAACGACGATTAATCCATGGTTTCGTCGGATAATTCCTTCAAATGTTTTTTGGACGATATCATTAATCGCTTCGTTGATATCTTCTCCAAATCGTTCAGGAGGAACTCGAATTGTATCATGTATTTTTGCTAAGGCGTACATTCTCTCACGTTTTAATCCTGAATTACAGTTCGAACTGGAATAGACTTATCCCTTAAATTCTTTTTGAGTGTCAGAAGATGGTAAAAAATAGGGTGAAATCTCTTCATAAGACCAAGGAAAATCAAGGTGGTTTTTTGTTAAGGAGAAGATTTATAAAATACTCGCTATTCCCCTTCTTGTAACACTTCGTTACAAAGTTACTCCAATAGAAGAAGAATTATAAGGAGAAAGAATCATGGTTGAATTCAAAGTCGTTGTCAACGATATACAAACTGGAAAATCATATAACATCCCGGTCAGTGGACATCATGCCAACTCGTTGATCGGAAAAAAAATCAACGACGAGGTCGATGGGATCTTCGTCTCGCTTCCAGGATATAAACTTCAGATTACCGGGGGGACCGATAAAGATGGGTTCCCGATGAGACATGATGTTCCGGGTTCTACCCGCAGACGTTTGCTGTTAAGCAGAGGCCTTGGTTTTAAACCAACAGAGCGTGGGAAACGGAAGAAAAAATCGGTCCGAGGGAACACGATAAATCAAGATATCGTCCAGGTGAATATGAAGGTCATGAAACCTGGTGCCAAACCAATTGATGAAATCATAAAAGGTGAAGGGAAGACAGAAACAAAGGAAGCAACAGCATCGAAGGAGAAGAAAGAGGAACAATAATGAGTTTTCCGAAACCTCCCGAGGTCAATATCGGAATGATCGGGCATGTTGACCATGGGAAAACAACGCTCACTCAGCGACTGACTGGGAAGTGGACTGATGAGCATTCTGAGGAGTTAAAACGAGGTATCTCCATTCGTCTTGGCTACGCGGATGCTGCATTTTATAAATGTTCCACCTGTGATGATCCTGCGTGTTATTCGACGCAGAAGGTCTGTCCGAACTGCAAAGGGAAAACCGAGTTGCTCAGGGTTGTTTCTTTTGTTGATGCACCAGGTCATGAGACGCTGATGGCAACCATGCTTTCAGGTGCGGCCATTATGGATGGTGCTGTTCTGGTGATCGCAGCAAATGAGGTCTGTCCTCAGCCGCAGACGCGAGAACATCTTATGGCTTTAGAGATCATTGGTGCGAAAAGGATTATCATTGTTCAGAATAAAATTGATCTTGTTTCTGAGGAAGACGCTCTTACGAATTATGAGCAGATCGTGAAGTTTGTCAAAGGAACCTGCGCGGAAGGAGCACCAATCATCCCGGTCAGTGCTCATCATGACATCAACATCGATGTGCTAATCAAAACCATGGAGGAGTACATCCCAACGCCGAAGAGGGATATGGAGAAACCTCCACTAATGTATGTTGCTCGGAGTTTCGATGTCAATAAACCTGGAACGAAACTGAGTGAATTAAAAGGCGGTGTCGTCGGAGGTTCCCTACTACAGGGGACCCTTAAGAAAGGTGAGAAAATCGAGATCGCACCTGGGAGAAAACGAGAGGTCGAAGGGAAACAAGTCCTTGAGCCAATCTTCACAACCGCACATTCACTTATCACTGGCGGCACAGTTACTAATATCGCGTTACCCGGCGGGTTGATCGCAATAGGCACAGAGCTTGATCCAACGATGGTCAAATCAGACTCCTTGGCAGGAAAAATCGTTGGACGACCCGGACAACTTCCACCAGTGCTTGACACGATTGATCTGTCCATGTGTTTATTGAAGCGTGCTGTTGGAACCATTGATGAGAAAAACGTAGAACCATTGAAAACGAATGAACCATTGATGCTGACGGTTGGGACAGCAACGACGGTTGGTATCATTATTGAAC
>DATMXJ010000036.1:0-3102 GCA_035561675.1 Thermoplasmatota archaeon | reverse complement strand
GCTATTCTCCTTGATCAACGGAGCTATGACATACATCAGAACCATCTTGCAGAAAAGAGCATGCTGATTTATGATAGTACGACAGTGAAACAAGGTCAAGGTATAGGGGTGCCGATTTCTTCTCTTGCGAAAAAATATGCTAATTCTGAGCTAATCGTCGGGATCGCAGGTATTGCAGCACTTGTAGCAGCAGTGGGTGCTGATCGTCCGAGACTTGATAGTATTATCCAAAAAGAGTATCATCGGAATGTTGAAGAGAACCTCAAATTTGCCCACGAGATCTATGATAATGTTGTTGAAAAAATCCCGCAAAAGTTCGTGTTACAAGATGGTTTGGAAACCCATCCGATTTTGACGGGTGCTGAAACTATTGGTTTGGGTGCTTATACTGCTGGCCTTGACCTTTATTTTGCCTATCCGATGACACCATCAACGCCGATTTTGCATTTTCTTGCATCACAAGGAAAAAAGTTAGGGTTCGTAACGATGCAACCGGAAAATGAGATTGCGGTTGCGAACATGGCGATTGGTGCTGCGTTTACTGGCGCTCGAAGCATGGTTGGGACGAGCGGTGGGGGTTTCTGTCTCATGCAGGAGGCTTTTTCCCTTGCTGGAATGACAGAGACACCTGTCGTGTTCTTTCTTGGTCAACGTCCAGGTCCTAGTACAGGAGTACCTACTTATACAGAACAAGGTGAACTTCTCTTTTCTTTGTACCCTGGACAAGGAGAATTCCCAAGAATCGTAGCCTCACCAGGGAGTATCGAAGAAGCATTTTATTTATCCGCAGAACTGCTCGATCTCGCATGGCGATTTCAGACACCTGCAATCTTACTCTCCGAGAAACATCTCACTGAAAGTAGTATGAATGTGGATCTTAAAATGGAGAAAATACAAGAAGCTGTACCTGATTTGCATACGAAGGGAAGTTATCAGCGGTATCGTCAGACGGATACCGGTGTATCACCCCTCTTATTTCCCCCGTCTGATATGATGATTAAATGGAATAGCTATGAGCATGATGAACAAGGGTTTACGACGGAAGAGGCTGATGTGATCGCGCGAATGCATAAGAAGCGTTTGACAAAGCTAGAAAGTCTGATTCGATATCTCCAGGAAAACGTTCAGACAGTAAACGAGTTCGGATCTGGTAATCCCTGTATTTTTACGTTTGGGTCGACAACCATGAGTGTTCGAGAAGCGGTGGAACATGCTGATCTTTCATGTACTGTGGTTCAGCCTATTTACCTGCAGCCATTTCCTTCATGGAATCTCATGAGATACGTTGGACGCAAGGCGATCGTGGTTGAGCAGAATAGTACCGGGCAGTTAGAACAGTTGTTGCGTGAAAAAATTGGGATCACCCCGGTCTCGTCGATTCGACAATTCGATGGCCGGCCGTTCGATCCGATAGGTCTTGCTGAACAAATACGGAAGGTGATCGGGTAAATGACTGATGATTTAACGACCCCTGTTGAAAATACCTGGTGTCCCGGGTGTGGGAATTTTGGTATCTTGAATGCATTTCAGAAAGCGATACAGAAGTTAGAGGTCCAGGGTATCGATCGTGAACATTTGGTGATGTCTGCTGGTATTGGATGTCATGGGAAGATTTTTGATTATGTGCCGTTGAGCGGATTTTATTCGCTTCATGGTCGATCCATGGCGACGGTACAAGGTATTAAACTGGGGAATCCGAATTTAAAAGTATTGACGTTTGCTGGTGATGGAGACGCATTTGGTGAAGGGATTTCCCATATGATTTTTGCAGCGAAACGGAATGCAGATATCACCGTGATAGTCCATAATAATGGGACGTATGCGTTGACAACCGGGCAGTTTTCTCCTACAAGCCCGAAAAACTTTAAGGGTCCATCATTGCCAAGTGGGAACGTTGAGGAGCCGTTGAACCCGTTGTCATTGATGCTAGAGGCAGGCGCATCATTTGTTGCACGAGGGTACGCCGGGCGTATTGACCATCTTGCTGAGCTAATTGTTGAAGCGGTATTGCATGAAGGTTTTTCGTACATCGATGTGCTGCAACCCAGTGTCGTATTCAGTAATACGTATAAGGAATATAATTCGCTGGTTGAGATGATTGAAAAACCAGCAGTGCGGCTGGAAGACGCCGTGCAACTTGCGAAACGTTTTGATAAGATACCGATCGGTGTATTCTATAAGGTTTCAAAGCCGGTCTATCATCGGGAATTATACGGGGAATGGAATCCTGTGATGAACCGATTGCCACATGCTGAGCGGATGCGACGTGTTGCAATGTACCTCTCGGATCGAACGCAAGAATAAAGCGGAGGTCATAAGAAATGATAGTGAAAATAGAACAAGACGAATGTATTGAATGTGGCGCATGTGAGCAGACCTGTTCAAAATTATTTGTCGTTGAAAGTGGCCAGAAGGCGAGTATTGTAGAGAAATACCGGAAAAACATATCAAGTATAGGTGAAGTTCCTGATGCACTTGTGAGCTGCGCAAATGATGCTGTTATAGCATGTCCGGTTCAGGTGATTAGCATCGAATGAGAAGCAAATAAGATAATTGAAACGTTGAAAAGATGGAGATGAAACCATGAAATTTACTGACACCATTAAACAGCACATGAAAAGAGAAATAGTGTATACGACAGAGGATGAACGATTAGCAGACGTGATATTTAAGATGGCGAACGCTGGAACCGATATCGCGGTCGTAAAATTCAAAGACGATATTGTGGGCGTGATTACCGAGACAGATATTTATTTTGCACTTGTGAAAGAAGTATTTTCAGAAGTTTCTTTGGTGATTGAGGATGCACATGTCATTGATATCCTGAGGGGGCCTCATACAAAAGAGGTAATGGCCTCATGTGATCCGCTAGGTTGGCATCCTTGTATTGATACGTTTGAGGATGATACTATGGAGAACGCTATCCGAATCATGCAACGGAGCGGGCTGCATCATTTGTTAGTTCTTGATAAGAAAAACAAATTAGTAGGAACTCTATCATCTCATGACATCATAAAAAGTTTCAGCAGAAGAGAAGTTCAAATAAAGAAAAAATAATTATTTTTAAATTAAACGTTTTTGTAGTAGAGGTGTTTTTTATAC
>DATMXJ010000035.1:0-4848 GCA_035561675.1 Thermoplasmatota archaeon | reverse complement strand
GTATAAAAACAAGGAGGTTAAAAGGATTTTGAAAAAAACATTAAAAAAAGGAGAAAAAAGGGGGTTAAACCCCTTAAGTGTTTACTTTCGTCTGCGTCTGAGGAGCAGGAACGCTACTCCGATTGCTGCGATGAGTGTCAGTAACTCGAATCCTGGGATCCCGCCACCTTTTGCCACGGTCACAGTACCCGAAACCGAGTCATATCCTGGGAAGGTCGCTGTCACTGGATAACTGCCTTCTTTTGATGGTGCAGTGATCGTGACAACTCCTCCAGCGCCGCTCGTGTAGGTTTTTCCCTCAAAGGTGATTGTTGCACCAATGACGGGGCTACCGGTATCGTCAGCGATGGTTAAGGTGAATGTCTGTCCTGCTTTTACTTCTCCACTGACGGCAACGATGAGTTTCGGGATGTTAACGACCATAATGGAACCGGTCGTAGGGGCGTATCCTTCAGCGGCTGCTGTGATTGGGAAGGCCATTGAGGTCGATACAGTGGGAGCGGTGATGGTTGCCGTACCGGTTGTGGTCGGCCAGGTCTGTCCATCAAAGGTGAACGTTACAGTGGCATCGGTGATAAGGACACCGTTGGATTTTGCCTCAGCGGTGAAGGTTTTTCCTTCGTCAACAGATGGATTGAGGGTGATGGTCATTGGTTTTCGAGCTGTTGCTGTGATAACGAATTCATTGTCAGGATCGGTTTCATTTTCGAGGTAGATAGTTACTTCACCACTTGCGTCTGCAGTGATTGAGAATTGTACTCGTCCAGCTGAGTCAGTGAATTGATCCGAGGGTAATTTGGCAAGAATTGTCTCATTGAGGGACATTCCATGATCGAGCCCGACACGAACGTCTACCAAGGGAGCCCCTGTCGCAGGATGGGTGACAGTAATTGTTACTAAGGTTGCTTCACCATTGTAGATGGTTGCTGGGCTTGGTGTTGCAGTCGCGGTTGTCACGCGGAGTAAACCTGTGGCATTCCGTTCTCCACCGCCATCGGGTTCGAATGTGTAGGTGACATTCCCAAGGGTGGTTGCATTGACTTCTTCGATGGTACCAGTTCCGTTTTCTATGGTTACTGGATACGAGTCTCCCTCACTAGATGCTTCGGCCTGACTGGACATCCCATAGAGTGTTAACACACCGTTTGCTGCTGGTGTCACCTGGAAGGTCATATTTGTCGCGGTATCAATCTTCCATGCAAGGACCGATGGTGAAGATGTGACCGTATAGTTGGTGATAATGATGGACGCGTTATGTCCGCGGCTGTCATGAGTATCGTTGTAGGCGTAGAGGTAATAGGTTCCTCCAGAGAGGATATGCGCATAATTTGTGATATCATAATTATCACTAATAGCTAATGCATCATCTCCAGTCACAAGTGCTCCAGTCTCGTTACGTAATTCGACTGTTAAACCATCTTCATCAGGATGTCCACTACTGACAAGACCGACCATGATATCGTATTCAATACTGTTACCGGCATATCCCGTGGTAGGAGTGACGTTCACTGAGAGGTCATGGTTTTTGTCCATAATGACCTTTGCGTATCCCCAGAAATCATTTGCTTCTGCCGCTATGGTAATGTTTTGTGGAGCGGTCGCCAGTTGATCATCTTTGGTGATCCAGAAGGTATATTCTCCATTGAGACCGTTCCCTGCAGATTTGTCACCTACAGTATCATTTAAAGCAATGGCTTCATCTTCCCACATTAAATAAACAGTCGCGTATTTCAAGGCAGCCTCATCCATATCTTTGATGGAAACGGTGAGGTTAAAATCAGATCCAACCGTGAATGCATCGACCGCGGGGGTGACATGAGTTCCGTTGATGATATCAATAGTTTGACTTGCCGTTCCGTTATCATCTCCCTGCCAATCAATCGTTATTGTGATTGATCCTCCAGGTTTTGTTGGTGTAACAGTTGCAGTCCAGTTTCCTTTCGTTCCAGTATGTTCAAGTGTGTCCTCATTGACAGGATATAAGATATCACCTGTTACGGTAATATTCTTCCAATCCTCCCATGAATTATCTCCGTAGTATGCTCGCCCAATGTCGTCAGTAATACTGGTGCCGTAGATGGCAAAATTTATAGTAATGGTATTGGCAACGAATCCTCCAGTATACGCAGGGATAAAGTCGATTTTCTTATCCTGGTAATTTGAAAGAACCAACTGCACTGGTGGATTTGATCTTTTGACGATAAAGGTTGCAGAGTTGTTCCATTCGTAGGTACCATCGGCATTTGCATCATATCCGAACACGACTCGCCAGGTTCCATTGACGTTATCGTCACCAACTGCTGTAGCAAGATCTGCCCAGCCATCACCTGCATCGAATCGTGGGATGATAATAGAATAATCGCCTTCACCGAGATCGGTGATGTAATCACTGAAATTGACGTATGTTGATCCGAACTTTAGTATAACTGGATAAGCCGACCCAAAGTCGAGACCTACTCCTGTGCTGTTTGTTACGTTGACGTCAATCCGTGCGTCAAATCCCCAGTAGATTGTCGTGTTTGTTAACGTGATCGTTGGTTCTCCTGTGTTTACTGTAAATGTAACTTCAGTTGCATTTTTTTCTGGGGGATCCCAAGGGCCAACGGTTGCATAAACGTAGTCAGTGGCTTCAGGGAAAACGCCACTGTAATTGCTTCCGTATAATGCGTTATAAGCATTGTCGTCTTCATCGCCATAATAATAGTATACTGCATATTTGTCAAGATCTCGATAGGCTAATACGGTGTAATCACCAGCATAATCGAAGTAACTTTGGTCTAATGTTGCGGTTCCTTGGGAGTACTCGTGATACACGGTATTATTATTTGGATCGAGGACTGATATCACACAGGGTACATTGTTACCGTCTTCCGTTACAGCTATATTGACATCTGCTTCTGACCCAAAGTCAATATCTGGGATAGAGCCTATACTAAAAACGGTTGAAGTGTTAATCCACAAATATCCAGCGAATGAACTATGATCTGAATTATCATCGAAAATCCACATACCTGCTCTGGCGAAAGAAATCGAGTTTCCTCCTGTATCCAGTGTATCTAGGGTGTCACTATTTACTACACCTGCTTGCGTCGCTTCAACATATACTGGAAAATCGTCCGCTCCTACTACGTATGATCCATCCCATGAAAAATTCGTTGCGATACCTGGAGAAATAGACCAATAATTCGGGTAATACAGGTAATAGGTGCCATTTGCAGCCCATTCCGAAGTGTTGATCTCAATCTGTCCACTTGTATATGTGACTCCATAGACAAGCTCCTCTGATGAATAACCCCACTCATCAACACCGGGTTGTGCACTCGCTTGTTTTACAACATTTAATTGATTTAAAACTACCAGCGTTGATAGTAACATTGCCAGTACTACCATGGTAGCGATTATTTTGTTTCCTTTCATTTTTTGTGTCCTCCTAAATTCATGTTGCATATTGCTTCATAATGGTCAGGTAAAACACCTGGTTCACACCGTGAACCACTATATAAGTCCCTCACTAGTGTAGATGTAGGTAACTTATATCCGTGTCCTCACCGGACCTCAGGTGAGGTAAATATCTACCTTGTTTATATACATTACGATTTTCCTTCCTTATCTTATAAACAACTATTGGTATAAAATTTAGATTAATGACATAAATCATACTTCATTTCGATGTGTGTGTATCGAATAAAAATTTCTTGTTCGCACTTTTATTTTCATCCAACTTGGCATTCAAAAGACCAATCGCTCGCCGTAGCTTCTCTTGAGAATCGGTTTCATAAAAGATTGTTATTTTTTTCATTTGAAGCGTTTTTCCACATCGTATACATTTTGTTGTCTTAGATGATAACTCCAACCCTTTCACTTGCCTGCACTGCGGACAGACGATTACACCAAACCTCATACCTAACAAGCTTCGGAAAGAAACCTTAACTAATAAATATACCTATTATTATGTGGGCTAGAACAGATTCCCCGCCTTAGCTCAGTCTGGCTGGAGCGGCCGGCTGTAGACTCTATGGCCGTTACCGGCAGGTCCCCGGTTCAAATCCGGGAGGCGGGACTCTTTTCTTCTCAAGATACCGTACTATTTATTGAAGAATGTCATACACATCAGGTGCAATGACAAAAAAGAAAACGAAAGCTCTCTGTGTTCCTTTGAGTGAAGCTGAACCAGTACGAAGAACTCTCAAAGAACGACATCTTTTAAGAGAAGATGTTCAGATAGTAAAGACGGAAACATCTGTTTATTTTCCTGTCACTGATATACCTAAGGATCTGGTGAACTTCCCGAGTGGCACCAAATTATTCGAGGTGAAAACAAAAAAACCTCGTTGTTACAAAGACCTTCTGAAACTTTCAAAAAAACTAAAGGAAGAACTGCCAACATCGTATGATACGATAGGATCAATTATCCTGATAAAATTGCCTCAATCGCTTTTTCAGTATCGTAAACAAATTGGCAATGCTCTCATAAAGATGCACAAAAACATACGAACGGTCTGTGTAGTTGACCCTGTTTCAGGAGAGCTCCGTACCCGAAATATTACGATTGTCGCCGGAGAGAACCAAACGCTGACGACCCATACAGAATATGGATTGACATTTCAAGTCGATGTCGCAGCAACATACTTTTCTCCTCGATTAGCTTCGGAAAGAAAACGCGTAGCTGGTCTGGTGAAACCAGGAGAAATCATCGTGGATCTGTTCGCTGGTGTGGCACCATTTTCTATTATGATTGCGCGGTATGCGAAACCAAGAATAATCTATGCGATTGTTAAAAACAAAGAGGCGATAAACCTCGCAGAGAAGAACGTCAGACAAAACCATGTCCTACAGACCGTTGAAGTC
>DATMXJ010000034.1:0-17968 GCA_035561675.1 Thermoplasmatota archaeon | reverse complement strand
CCAATGAGAAGAAAGAACCGCTCATGAATCTGTTAGCAGAAGAAATGAAGGACCATCGCGACATTATCAACATTGACAGGACCGATGGATTAAAATTGTACATGAATGACGGCTGGGTGCTGATGCGTCCGTCAGGAACAGAACCGATTTTCAGAGTCTATGTTGAAGCAAAAGAAAAACACAAGGCTGAACAGGTAGCGACCTTCTACAAAAACCTTGTCGAATCCCTCATGCAACATGCGTAGAGAATTATTTTTTTCCATGTGGTAGTGCGTCTCCTGTCATCTAGGTAAAACTTATAAATAAGAAGGCTATACGCTATCAAACCTTCGAAGTAAAGAAAGGAATAGGAAAAGATAAATACTGAATGGAAAATGTAGACTCATGGAGGTAAAATCATGGCTGAAAAACCACACCTAAATTTAGTAATTATTGGTCACGTCGATCATGGCAAATCCACACTTGTCGGAAGAATCTTACTTGATACCGGACAGTTCCCAGCGCATATGGTTGAGAAATTCAGAGAGGAAGCAAAAGCAAAAGGAAAAGAAAGTTTTGCTCTCGCATGGATTTTCGATCAGTTGAAAGAGGAGCGAGAACGAGGAGTCACTATTGATGTTGCGCACAAACGATTTGATACTGACAAATATTACATCACAATCATTGATGCCCCTGGTCACCGTGATTTCGTTAAAAACATGATCACCGGTACATCCCAAGCTGATGCCGCTATCCTTGTGGTTGCTGCACAGCATGGTGTCATGGCACAGACAAAGGAGCACATGTTCCTTGCTCGGACACTCGGTGTCAAACAGATGATTGTTGCGATTAACCAGATGGATGCGACCACACCGCCTTACGATAAAGCACGGTATGAACAGGTGAAAGCGGACGTCCATGCTTTAGCAAAAAGCGTCGGTTATAAGGATGAGCAACTCCAATTCGTACCTGTCTCGGCTTTCGAAGGCGACAACATAAAAGATAAAAAAGGAATCACCTGGTGGACTGGTGATACGATTCTGAAAGCGATTGACAAATTTGTCCTTCCTGAAAAACCAGTGAATCTCCCGCTCCGATGGCCGATCCAGGATGTCTACACCATTAAGGGTGTCGGTACGGTTCCTGTCGGAAAGGTCGAATGCGGTATCATGAAACCTGGACAGACCCTTGTCTTTAAACCTAGTATGAAACCCGGTGGGGTCACTGGAGAGGTAAAGACCATTGAGATGCACCATGAGATGATCAGCCAAGCAATGCCTGGTGACAACATTGGTGTCAACGTCCGCGGTCTGAACAAAGGAGATATCAAAAGAGGAGACGTCGCTGGACCAGCAAATGACCCGCCAACTGTTGCTAAGTCATTTACCGCGCAGATCATGGTGTTGAACCATCCGTCCGTCATCACGAAAGGATACACGCCTGTCTTCCACTGTTACACGGCGCAAGTCGCATGCAGGTTTGAAGAAATCCTAAAGAAACTTGATCCGAAAACCGGGCAAGTCAAAGAAGAGAACCCTGATTTCATTAAAACAGGTGACGCCGCGATCGTCAAGATCGTCCCCACCCGTCCGATGGTTATCGAACCGTCAAAGAAAATCCCGCAACTTGGGAGATTCGCCATTCGAGATATGGGGCAGACTGTCGCAGCTGGTGTCTGTTTAGAAGTCGAGGCGGTAAAGTAATTTACTCCTCTCTTCTTTTTATTATTTTAATAGATGGGGGCAACCGAATATGCCAGCACAGAAAGCACGAATTTCATTGACCAGCACGGAATCAACAAAGCTTGAGGAAGTGTGTACGCAAATTAAGATGATTGCAGAAAAGACCGGTGTCGCGTTGCGAGGACCGGTGCCGATGCCGACGAAACGGTTGCGGGTTCCTTGTCGCAAATCACCTGATGGGGAAGGAACAGAAACCATCGACCATTGGGAGATGCGTATTCACAAACGGCTCATTGATCTGGATGCAAGTGACCGTGCGTTGCGGCAGTTGATGAGGATCCAGGTCCCTGATGGGGTTCATATTGAGATTGTTCTCAAATCATAGAACAACCCTTTTTTATAAGAATATCCTATACCCTTGCATTAGTTAGAACGCTGCTGAGGTAGCAAAGCTCGGTCCACCGCGCCGGCCTTGAGAGCCGGTTCTCCGCAAGGGGAGCGGGAGTTCGAATCTCCCCCTCAGCGCTACTCTCTTTGGGCGTGTGGCCTAGCCTGGATAAGGCACCGGCCTTCTAAGTCGGTAATCGCGGGTTCGAATCCCGCCACGTCCGCTTTAATGCTATCAAAGTATTTTCCAGACCTTAATCTGATTGCTTGTGGTATTGACTGCATCGTAATACGCGATGATTTTTATCGTATGACTGAAGAACGAAAACTTATTCCATGTCCAGACGTACGGTGCTTCGGTATCAGTGAATTGTAATGTGTTATCTTTGTAAAACTCGATTTTTTCAACTGCTCCTGTGACTCCGTTGACCTGGGCTTCCACATCTATTTTCCCGATGATGAGTGAGAGGGGGAATGCTCCTTTATCCGTTCCAAAAAGATAGAGATGTTTTTCTTGGGGGGTCGTAAACACGACCCCTGGGCGGACAAACTCTTCTCCAGTGGTTCGATAATCGATGCCGTTTCCTGCAGGACCTGAGTATCGATCTGAGGAAAAGATATCGATTGTTCGGTCCCAGTGTTCATGGACCCCTAAGCTTGTCGACAGATAGGTACCGTCGTGTTCCGGGTCATAGACATTTGAAGCTGGGACTGCGGCCTGATGAAGATAATTCTGAGCCCCTTCAATCGGGTTCGTCCCTTCGGTAAGAAGGAAATCATACATTACGGAGTCAATGGCAACCGGGTCTTGGGAGAAGAACAAGCTGTTGGTCCAATCATCGTTGAACGGGTACATGAGGAATTTCGCGATGGTCCGATGGTCCACTTTGGTGGCGAACGTCGCATCACCTAGGTACATGAGTGTCTTTCCTCCGAGGTGTTCATAGGCGAATAAATCCACTTGCGGTGCGGCGTTCCCCATTGTCAGACCAGAGATATGATAGGTATGGATATCGGAGACCTGTTCGATGAACGACCCGAAAAAGTTCTTTCCTGATAAAGTGACACCCATGTTGATCGGATGTCGTTTGAGCAATGGCATGTTGATGAGGTATTTCGCTTCGGCAACACAGGTGGGAAGCGTCCGGATGGTACCATCGGAGAAATACATTTTCGTCGAGCTAGGCACCACCTGCTCCCGACCCGTTGCTCCCCCTAATGAGTCAACGTAGTGGATCTGCGAGAATTCCTCGATTAACGGATCGGCAGGGTAGGTCTCATAATAGATTCGGTTATAGAGACAGTTCACAATCGGTCGTGAGGCGTCAAACACCGTGATGTCCTGCTGGGCAACACCCACGACATTGACAAGCTGACGGAGCAATGCTTTTATCACATAGGGGCTTGCGTCCCGATCGTTATCTTCTTTGGTATAGGGATCGCCAACGCCACCAAGTGCGTTATTTAAATTCATTTTAATCGCTATTTTTTCTCCTGGTTGATAGCCTACGTTTCCGTTCCCGTGGACTTCATTAAAATAGGAAAAGATAGCGTCCCATGCTTCAATATCAGTTGATGTTCCTGTGAAATCTTGAACGCCTGTCGAGAACATCTGATCAATGACATCCTGGTTGTTGTTCTGTTGTTCCCACCAGTATCCTGATAAATCTTTTTCTGTTGCATTTGGGTTCCACACCCATACGACCCGACCCGGTGATACCCCGGTTCCGATTCCCATTGGTTCTTTCGGAATAGGGTCCCAGGATGTTGCGGCTGGTTGTTCTGCTTGGAAATAATTCGTGGCAAACACTGCACCAGTGATGGTGAATAACACAACAAAACCTGCGAAAACGGTTGGGATTGTTTTAGCGAATTTTGTCTTTGCGTTTCGCAACCATACCGCAAGACCCGTGAATAAAATGCCCCAGAATGCGATATATCCAAGTGATAGTGACATGGCCACCTGCTGGCAAGGATATTGTGCGCGCTGTGGTTTCGGAACTACCCGAATGAGAAACCAGGCGATAGCGATGATGCCGGCGAGATGGAACCAGATTCCTTTCCACCCGGTCATTTTTTCCCATATTCGTGATTTTGAATGATGTGTATGATTCTTCATGAGATATCCCCTTACAAAAAGAGTAGTTGTTAGGCTATAAAAAGGTTTGCTCGCTGTTGAAAAACCTTATGTTTTATCTCCAAATAACATGGAATTAACAATAGTTAATTTTATATTGGTCATCGTATTACAATTTTATTAAGATAAAAGAGGTGACTAAATGAAAACTATTTTGAAAATAAGCAGTCTCGCCCTCCTGTTATGTATTGGATTTATCCCAACCTCGACAGGAGCAAGTTTCGAGCCGGCAAAAACAGTCGTATACCTTGGAGATAACAACCCTGGAAATTATAGTCTCCTACAGTTTGCCATACAACATGGTTCAAACCAGGACGCACTGAGTATCTCTCACGGAACCGATTACCATGGACGCATCCTCAAAGGCTACTCACAGTTACAAAATTTTGACATCGTCGTGGTCAGCCATTTGATGAGTGCGGGCTATAGCTATCAGGTACCGTTCCACCTCATCGGTGTGTTCTTTTCAGACCAGTTCTCTGCAGATGCGAATCTGTAGAAAAAAAATGAGACGGCTTTTCTAGAACCGTCTTATTTTCATTTTTTTCAACCATTTGAATTTTGTTGTGCCTGTCAGCAGCCGGTCGGTCTTAAACACCCACACCACGATACTGATGGTGACTATCGCAAAAACAGCGACATACACGATACCACCGATGACAAGCATATAATCATGGAAAAGAAGCGCGCGTGGTGCCATCATTGGATGTGAGAATGGGATGGCGAACGTGAAGATCTTCACTGCCAAAGGTAGCGTGTCATAATCAGCGAACATGGTGATAAACATAGGGATCATCGCCAGCATCGTGATCGGGAATGTGAGTGTTTGAGCACTCTTATAGTTCTTTGCAAACGTCCCAAGGAGCATGCAGAGCGATAGACCAGCGATGAGCGCAAGAAACAGTGAAACACCGATCCAGATGAAATCTGTCGTGGTTAGAACAAGACCGTACGCTGCTAGATTCACCCCAGTTGTCATTTGAAAACCTGAGAAATAAAACTGCATACCAACCATATAGATGATGGCAAGGATAAGTCCGATGAATGCTGCCGCGATAATCTTCCCAGAGACAATACTGGTCCGTTTCACGGGTAACGTCAGCAACGTTTCAAGGGTTTTATTCTCTTTTTCAAGTGCCATAGATGTAATAACGATGCTTCCTGCCATGATGATGATCATCATCATCACGATCGGGATGAGTAACGACTGGGATGACAGCATGCCCGATATCGTGTTTGGTGATATCCCGACAAACTCCCTATCCTTGAAATACGTCGTCTCAAGCCGTTGGGTCGGTGAAAGTACAAATGAGGCGTTTACCGACGAATTCTGATTAATCAGTTCTTTTGATATATTCGTGTTAATGTAAGCAATGAGTGATTCAACGGCACTTGATGAGATCGTATCCAGGAGTCCTGCACCTTTCATGATCCAATAGACCTGGAGCGTCCCTTGTTGTCCTTGGGTGATTCGTTCCGTGAAATTCCTTGGGATAACGATGACAGCAACACCATTTTGTTGCGTGACGGTTTCTAATCCGTTTTTAAGATCAGATGCCGATGTGGAGTTGTACACTGATTTGGCATGGGTGTGCAGGATTGTGGATGCATAGACACCTAAGGTGCTGGTATCCTCTGTGATGACCCCGATGGTAGGGGGGGCTGTCGATTTTTCTTGGATGCCTTGGATGCTACTTCCCATGGTTGCAAAAATCAAGGCGACAAGGATAATAGGGACAAATGTCGCAGGTGTTGACAATTCCCGTATCTCTTTTTTTGTGATATTCCCAAGTCCGCTCATTCATGCACCGTCCGTATAAAGACTTCCTCGATGTTCCGTGCGTTATATTTCTCCATTAAGGTTTTTGGTTTTCCTTCTTCGACAATTTTCCCTTCAGATATCAAAGCGATCCTGTCGCAGAGGTACTCGACCTCAAGCATGTTATGCGAGGAGAGCAGTACGGTCGTCCCTGATTGAGCCGTGGTCTTGACGAGTTTGCGTATTTCCTGGGCGTTGATGACATCAAGGCCCGAGGTTGGTTCATCAAGGATGGCTAGTTTTGGATTTGTCATTAAAGCCCTTCCAACCAACAGTCGGCGCATCATCCCTTTACTGTAGGTATCGACACGGTCATCGATCCGTGTTCCGAGGTCCGTAATCTTGATTCCTTTTTGCACCATCGTTGGTGCTTCTTTCGAATCGAAGAAGTTCGCGATGAATTGAAGATACGCTCTCCCTGACAGATTCTTGTATGCTCCGGCATCTTCTGGAAGATAGCTGATGAGTTTTCTGATTTCCCCGGCGTGTTTACTCAGATCATGTCCTAATATAGTGACCGATCCTCCGTTGATGGACAACAAGGTGGACAATACCCGTAATGTGGTAGTTTTCCCTGCGCCGTTCGGGCCGATAAGCCCGAAGATCTCGCCTTCGTCAATTGAGAATGAGATACCTTTCACCGCATCCATGGATCCGTATCTCTTCACCAAATTCTTTACTTCGACTGCTGACATGTTTTCGGTTCCTCGTAATTGTTTTTTCCTTTTAAGCTATTCTCTTCGTACTACCGAAACACTGAAACGAGGAAAATACATTCGCACACCAACATTTCTCCCATGAGGTATTCGATGAACAAACAATTCTTTTTCCAAGGGTTCGCTAGGAATATTATTATTGTTGGTTTTGTCAGCCTCTTCACCGATCTGTCCAGCCAAATGGTATTTCCTGTTGTTCCCTTATTCTTACTGTCGCTTGGTGCGAGCGCCTGGGTCGTAGGGCTCGTCGAAGGAGCCGCGGAAACCACCGCGTCGTTACTGAAGGTTTTCTCCGGGTATTGGTCCGATAAAATAAAACGACGAAAACCGTTTGTCTTCGCTGGGTACGGTCTATCGTCTCTGACAAAACCACTTTTCGCGTTCGCACAGAGCTGGCCGTTCGTTCTCTTTTTCCGGGTGATCGAACGGGTGGGCAAAGGAGTACGGGATGCCCCCCGAGATGCCATCATCGCTGAATCCGTGGATGTCTCCATTCGAGGAAAGGCGTATGGGTTTCAACGGGCGATGGATGGTGTCGGCTCTTTTTCCGGTGCGATTATCGCGGTGATCCTCCTACCGTTATTTGGATATCGGGATCTCTTCCTCATCGCATTCTTCCCTGGTATTATCGCAGTGTTGTTTATCCTCTTTATTAAAGAGAAACGAGAACCGACGATTCCTCAGAAACGTTCAGCGACACCGTTTCGCGTCAGTATGAAACGACTTCCTCGGAATCTTCAGATATTCATTCTTGTCTCGGCTTTATTTGCTTTAGCGAACTTCGGATATGCTTTCCTCATTCTAAAAGCAAAGAATATCGGTTTTTCTGACAATGTCGCACTGCTGCTCTATGTCTTATTTTATGTGGTATATACCTTATTTACCATCCCTGCAGGAATGCTCTCAGATAGAATAGGTAGAAAACCTGTCCTTATGTTCGGGTATATCCTTTTTGCGGTCACAGCGGTCTGTCTGCTGTTTACATCGCAACTTTCGATGCTGGTTTTGGTCTTCATTGTCTATGGAATTTTCTTTGGGCTCATCGATGGAGTACAACGCGCCTTTGTTGTTGATTTAGCACCTTCCGAACTGAAAGGAACTGCTCTAGGGACCTTTCACACAGCAACTGGGTTAATTGCGTTGCCAGCTGGGGTTATCGCAGGATCTCTCTGGGTGGCATACTCTCCGCAGGCAACTTTTCTATTTGCTCTTGGTTTATCCATCTGTGCTTTGCTACTGTTTTTCTTTGTTAAAAATAACAAACAACACGAATAAACATGAACCAGCCCAGTCGTACGCGAATCTTTATGAAGAAACAGACGATAGAACTAACAGGAGAGATGCAAGTAGTAGAGGTTTCCAGGTGAATGAAATACAGTATAAAACGGTGAGCATAGGAATTTTTTATTTTTCAGGAACAGGAAACACAAAAGCCGTAACATATCTCTTAGCAAAGGAAATGGAAAACAAGGGATGCCATGTTGATATCTATGCGATTGACGAAGTTCTGAAAACGAAAGACAATCAATCCCTGAATACCTACGATGTCGTTGGTTTTGGCTATCCTGTCCACGCCTTTAACGCACCTCGAATTTTCTTTGAATTCGTAAATAGACTACCCGCGGGTAATCAGAAAAAAACATTTGTATTTAGATCCGCTGGTGACCCGTTCTTGAATGGAGGGGCAACTGCACTGGTTAGAAAAGCGTTACAAAACAAAGGATATGATGTGTGCTTAGAACGAATGTTTGTCATGCCAGCCAACGTACTCATAAGATACAGAGACCCTATCATTAAGCATCTGTATACCACTGCGGTACGACATGCAAAAACAATGACAACTGATGTTCTCTCAGGGACACAAAGGCTGCAAAGCAACACAATCATATCCACAGCATTGACAGCTGGGTTCAGCAGTATGGAACGTATTGGTGCTCGTTTCTTTGGCAAGCATCTGACTGTGGTCAGCTCCTGCAATCACTGTGGAATATGTATCAAGAACTGTCCAACAAAAAATATAACAGAACACGCCAGCCGCATCCTGTTTGGTTCTCAATGTACCTTTTGTATGCGGTGCATCTATGGTTGTCCGGTTCAGGCGATTGTTCCACGTTTCTTAAAATTCTTAGTTATACGCCCGTGGTTCGATCTTGAAAAAATTGGAAAGAACCCCTCCTTACAAGACACGTACATCACGCAGGCAACCAAAGGGTATTTTCGACATTTTCACAAATATGTTTCTGAAGGATACCCTTCGAGAGATGCTGATGGACAAATCTTTAAGTAACGTGAATCTGTTTACCTCCTTGAGGGGTACCATGCAGAAACAGGTTGAGATGTCTCATCATCAAATCGATTTTTTAAAATCACTGGACACCGAGGAGTTCTATAATAAAGACGAAGATGACGTCCGCAGATACGCTCACAATACCATCCAAGAACTCGTTGAGTTGGGAAATCAAGCGACCCCTGGACTTATTGAGCTTCTTCAGACCGAATTTACCTGGAGTTGTTTTTTTGCTTTAGCGATCTTTCGTGAGACGAAGGATTCTTCGGCAGTACCCGCGTTGATCTCGTTTTTAAAAAGAGAATCTGATGATTCGATGGCAAATGAGGAAGCGATGTTTGCGTTGCAGGATATCGGAGACCCATCGATTAACCCCCTCGTCGAAGATATCGAAGAGGCGTTTAATAATAAGAAATACAACTCCTATTTGGTCGGTGCGTTGACTGGGATAATCGGACCAGAGTCATATGAATTCATGATGAAAATCACCAAGGATTTTATAGGAAAACCATGGCGATACAAAGGATGGTTTCGTGTCGAAGATTTCACCTATAATTTTGTGAAACAGGGTCGGATTGATGTGATTCCTTTCCTTCGGCAAATTCTCGATATGAAGAGTATCACCGGCAGTGAAAAACATGAGCTTGAGGACACCATCAGAGCACTGGAGGACCCGGTCGGGTATGAAAAGGATATCGAGGAAACCGAAAAAGAGCTTTTTGATGCCACCAAAAATGCCTGATGGAGACGAGCTGAAAAAACAAAAAGAAGAGAGGACGACAGTCCTAGTATACGTATCTATTATATTTTTATATTGAGAAGAATATTATCAGTAAATCTATATAATGGCAACGGTATTGATTTATCTGGAGGGAACTGTATTAGTTCTCAAAAACCAAGACTGAGGGCCCTCGCTGGCAAAAAGATTGAAGAATGGGAGAAATACGTCCTTCGAACCTCAACTGGGAAGAGGGTACTTGCTGCGTTCTATCGTTCTTCGTTGTATCATTTTTTTTCCTTGAAAGTCAACGATTTTCTCGATGTCAAACTCCTTGAGGAAGTACAGCGTTCTCCGCTTCCGAGACATATTGCCATTATCATGGACGGGAACCGTCGATTTGCAAAAGAACTGGGGTTGTCCTGGGAAGCAGGGCATGTCTTTGGGAAAGAAAAAATCGAAGAGGTGCTGGATTGGTGTTTCGACCTGGGGATACGTGTGCTGACTGTGTATGCGTTTTCTACTGAGAATTTTAAGCGAAGCGAAAAAGAAGTCAAGACCTTGATGTCCTTGCTGAAGGAAGAGTTGGATTTGGCAAAGGAAGACTCTCGTATTCATAAAAATAAAGTGCGGGTACGGATTCTTGGAAGGCTTGAATCCTTGCCAAAGGACATTCAAGAGTCAGCGCAGTCCATCATGGAGCTCACTCAATCCTATAAAACCTATCATTTGAACATCGCGCTGGCGTACGGTGGCCGAGAGGAGATCATTCAAGCTATCCAGCATATGGGTGGCGATATTAAAAAAGGAAAACTCAAAGTCAAGGATATCTCTGAAACAACAGTCGCCTCCTATCTGTATACCAGTGGGTTGCCAGACCCGGACCTTATCCTTCGAACATCCGGAGAAGAGCGTATCTCAAATTTTTTACTCTGGCAGCTCGCATACTCGGAACTCTACTTTTGTGATGTGTACTGGCCTGCGCTTCAAAAACGGGATTTCTTACTGGCGATACGGACGTATCAACAGAGGAAACGACGGTTCGGGAAATGAAAATGTTTTATGGTTCCTCTTTTGTCTCTTCCGTGTCCATGAGGGATTCGTCGTTTTCGACTTCTTCTGCTATCTTTGAAAGTTTTGCGAATTGACAGGAGAAAAAATAGGCGATTAACCCTAAGCCTATAAAGAGAATCGTGAATGCTAGGATCGTACCGGTCATATCGTTGCTCAGGTTGAGAGGATGGGTGACAACCTCAACAATATAGAGGATTAAAAAGATGCATCCGAGGATGAGAAAAAATTTACAGAAGAACCCTGTCTTCATATCATTATGTGCTGAAAAAATATGTTTCTTAACCATTGAGTGGTCCTGTTCCACCTGCTAGTTTTAAGGAACTTTCTACTTTGCTTTGTAACTCGGTGAGTCTTTCTCTGCTTCGTCCCTCTTGTTTTTCCAAGGTGGTTTTTCGTAACTCCAGTGATTCTTTCGTCGATGTTAATTCTTTTTTTGTGTCACTTTTCCCTTTGGTTTTAATCAGTAAGGCACCGATGCTTTTGTAGATAGGTGTTTTCTCTGTCACCGCTTCGATTTCCTTTAATGCTTCTTCGGTTTCTTTCAGTTGGATCTCCACCTGTTGTCGCTGTTGTGAAATCATCTGAAGTTGCGCTCGTGCTTGCTGTAACCTGTTGATTTGATCCTGTAGTTGAGGGGATAATTCTTCACCTGGCATGCTGTTTTTTCTCCTTTCGTGGGTGGTAATAATAGTCTCCTTTTTAAACGTATTCATTCACCAGATGTTTTACTACAAAACCCCTTCCTATTAATAATAGAAACTATTATATAGAATGTTGTAAATATACAAAGACACATATTATTATCCTTACTGGAGGATTAAATAATGATGAAAAATGATAAAATCATCGTCGTCTCAGGGGTAGCTATTATTATTTTTGCAGCGGTCGGAGTGTATTTTTGGGTTCCACAAAAAGCAGAAATGCAGTCAGTGAATACAGACGATTTTATCGATATTACTGGTGATTTAAAAGACGTACCTGGTTCTATCACAGTTTCTTCTAGCGATCCTTTTTATCCGCTTATCGCGACACCGTTGTCAGTGAACTATGATGAAGCTGGGGAACAGATGGTCATCCCGCTGTACGTCATGAATTTTAACAACCCGTCAACAGCGGTGGCACGATTGCAGGATCAATTAACTCGCAGTAAAAACGGTGAAACAATTAAAGACGATGAATCCGCAAAAAACGCTTCGTTACGGATTGCGACCGACTACTGGGATCATAGTGAAGCTGCGTTAATCATTGAATATGACGAACCTGGATACAACCTTGGTGTGATGGCGACACCGATTGCTTCCTATCTGAGGATACCTGTGATCGTGACCGGAGAAATTGATGCTGATGTGACCAAAGTCCTCAACGACCTTGGTGTGAAAAAAACGATTATCTGCGGTAGAAATCTCAAGGGATACGGCTCTGTCTTAAAATTCAACTCGGTCGAGGAGATAGTCAATGCATCAATAATAGTCGTTAAAGAAAAACTCAAGCAGGAAGTCGATTATATCACCCTTACAAATCCTGTGGATGCTTGGCCTCCGAAGGTTTTAGATAGTAAGGAATTCACCTTTGGGCCTACAAAAATACAAACAGGCTCTATGAGTCAACTCGGAGCAACGGTTCGTGGTATGGTGAGCGGGAAAAGCTCCGTCACCTGGAGTTTCACCATCCCGGAGGATTATAAGTATGCCTTGATTAAATTTGAGGGTATTAACCATGATGCTGAGAATTGTGAGGAAATGGGGGACAAGGTCACATTTGTGATGGGTCCTAATTTACCGGATGAACCTGCCAGTCTCCAAAAATTTGAGATTTATCCAGGAAATACCGCAGGAGGGGGCATCGCTGAAAGAGATGCAAGTGGTAACATCATCAAAGATGTCCTCTATTCTGAATCGGTCTTGTATGGACGAGGTGGGGTTGAATATAATATTGTTGTTTCCGGGAGTTGGATGATAAAAAAAGAAGGGGAAGTATCTGCTCGAGTTGTTGTCGAAAAACTCGAAGACCCGGTCTATCCGATGATGAAAAGTCTTTCATCGGTTGCTCCCTATCTCACTGCGTATCATAAAGGGATTCTTTTTGGGAAGCCTGAGTTTGCGTTTACCGCTGATGATGATAAGATTACCGATAAAGGAGAAACCTGCCCTGGTCTTTATGTTGGTGGAAAGAACCCAAAACTCGTACCGATCTCAAACAAACATTTTTTCGATAAGATCCATGATCCATTGAATGGCCTCCTTGCGTACCTCGCTGGAATTACCCTGAATGATGATCGAGATATCAAAACATTACGGGATTATTATGTGAATAATTCAGGTGTGTATATCGCGTTAGTTGGTGATGGGACTGTTCTTCCGAATTACATTTATCAAAATCATGTGGAACCTGTCGGAGACCCTAGTGGAACTGGTGTTGACGAAACTCCTTATTATAGCGGTGGCGGAACTCCCAGTGATGTTCTCTATGGGAATATCGACCCGAAACGATATGACTGGTCCAATTTGGCAAATGATGTCTACAGCGACAGCGAGGAGAAATACCCCTATATAGAAAACATCGTGGGTCGCATCACCGGTTGGGACGCTCAGGATGCAGATGCGTTGATTCTTAGAAGCGTTTTCTATAACGAACTCACAAGCGATTTGAACACCTGGAAAGACAACTTCGGTCTTGTCGTTGGAGGCGGACAGGATTTCCAAAAGCCATTGGTCAGATACATCATCTTTGGTGACATACTGAAAACGATTAAACGGGGAGAACCCATGAAAGGCTTCACAGGGTACGCTGAGATGACCTATAAACGGGCTTCCTATGACATTGTAGAACCCTTAGGATTCACCTTGCAAGGAGCATTATATGAAGAGGGCATGGCAAAAGGGCTGAGTGAAGAGACGTTAAACGAAATTAAAACCAACAACCTCGTCAACAGACTTCTCTTTGAAAAATGGCAGATTCGAAGACTCGTTGGTGAAGGGAACGTGAAAGGTGGGGATGTCTTCGAGAACAGCAACTTTTTGTTTGTCAATGGTCATGGGAATCAGTTTCAATTTGGTGTAGCTGGGAATGATATTGTGGCATCAGGAATTGGTGGTCCACTCATGAAAGCATTTTTTACGCAGACTATTGTGCCGATCCTCGGTGGTTTTATCGGCCCTGGTGGTGACCTAAGCACGGTAGGTGATTATACCACACGGACCGTATCAAACATGAATATGGGTCCTTCATTTATGTGGTTGGAAAGCTGTATCTGCGGGAAACTCGATGGACAGTATTCAAAAACGAATATCGCCCAATCCTTGGTACACGCTGGGGTAGCGTCTCTTATTGCCTCACCGACAGGGTCAAACATCGGGGGAGGATATCTTGAGCCTAAGAACACAAAATACGATTTTCCCATTCAAACCTATCTGAAATACATAAAGGCGAAGGGCCAGTGGAAGAGAGGCATCTTCCCAGATGCGCATTTCGGGGAGAAACTCTATGAAGACCTCTGTACGAATATGAGGAAACTCAACTGTAGTGTCGGAATGGCGCTCCGAGATGCGAAAAACAGCTATTTACCGGAGGATGCGAGTTGGCTGCTGTGGTGGTCACCCCCTCTGAATATTTACACGGGGGATGCGCTGTTAGACCTAGAGATAGCGAAGAACAATTATGCTGATTTGTACAAGACGACTGCAGCCAAAGGATTAAGTCCGATGATGGAATCAAAATACGTCAGTTTCCAGGAATACATCCTCTTTGGTGACCCGGCGTTAAACCTGTACGAACCTTGCAACGAAGGAAGGTAAGTCTTCCTTCTCTCGTCATTTTTCGTCCTATGGAATACCAGTATTGTTATAGGAGGATTCCTGCTGTTTTCATCTTCTGCAAATTCTCAGGGTGCGCTTCAAAGAACCTATGAACCGGTTCGAGAATTTTATTGATGTGTTGTGCAGTCGCGTTCTTCAGATCCAGCGGGTGGAGTCCTGCTGTGAATGCGTCTGCAAGCTCTTGGTACGTGCTGAACTGGAGGTTCCCCCCGAACTTCTCAGGTCGCTCGATCAAGAACGGTTTTCCCTCAAGGTCTGGGAAGATCACAAACCTACAGACCTCCAGGACCGGGTTTCCCTCGATTTGTTTCTCCGGGCAGTATGCTTTGCTTAATTTCTTTTTCACGACATCAGGAGGGTCATGTATCGAGATCATCGTCTCTGGTTTGCTCTTGCTCATTTTAAAATCTGAAGGTAATGCTGTGCTACCCAGAATAGGGTTAGATTGAAGTTGTTTATTATAATCATCTGGTTTTTTAATGTCTGCCTGACTCGCCGGAGGTATATCTTTCAAAGGAGATTCAGTCGGGTTCATTCGAGAACCAGCCTGTAAACCCGTCAATAATGGTGTATGAACAGCAATAGGTGGTTTTAATCCGAGCTTCTTTGCAACATCTCGAGCAAGCATATGTGCATGGCGTTGATCCATACCTCCATAAGCTACATCTAAATTTAAATAGAAAATATCAGAAACTTGCATTGCTGGATAAAACAATTTTGAGAGATCCTTATCTGCCTCATCTTCAGCTCGCCCCATAATATCCATCGCGCGTTTCACCCTGGCGACCGATGTTGCTTTCGATGTCTTCAACACCAGTTCCCAGTATTTCGCGTCGTTGACGTAATCGCTTGCGTACACGAACCGTACCTTACTGGTATCGACCCCCATCGCCGCAAAACAATCCTGCATGTATCTACCACAGAGTTTGATTTTCTCAAGATCTCCTCCGAGTTTGTCGTTGATGTACGCGTGCCAATCCGCGAGCAGCACGGTGAAATCAAACCCACAGGCGATAAAGTCCTTAATCTTGTTAGTACAAATCTTCCAACCAAGATGAACCACCCCTGAGGGTTCAAACCCGATATATGCTTTCGGGTTTGGTTTATCAAGCACTGTTCTGAGCTCTTCGATGGTGATGACTTCTTCAGTGTTTCCGATGAGTCTTTCGAGTTTATCCATGATCTTGCACCTTCTTTTTATCGCGTGAGTTTCTTGACCACCTGATCAACGATTTTATCGGAGACGCCAAGATAATTCCGGGGATTCATGACCTCTTCAAGTTCTTTTTTCTTAAGGAGTTTTACGACCTTGGGGTTCTCAAGTAACACGGAAAGGAGTTGTTTATCGTCACTCACTGCTTTCAGGGAGCAGGTTCTGACCAGTTCATGAGCATCGCCTCGGCCCATGCCTTTCTCCACAAGTTTCGTCATAACCGCTTCAGCCATCGGCAGTCCTTTGGAGTTCTCCAGGTTCTGTCGCATCCGCTCCGAGTTCACTTGAAGGTGCCGGAACACCTTGTTCATCTGGAACACGATCCAATCCGTCATAATCAAAGAATGCGGTAGGATGAAACGTTCTGATGATGAGTTGCACAGATCCCGTTCATGCCATTGGATCGCGTTCTCATAGGCTGGGATGATGAAGCTTCTGATGACTCTGGCGATCCCACAGACCTGCTCGCAGAGGATCGGGTTGCGTTTCTGCGGCATCGTTGAAGAGCCTACCTGTTTTTTTGCTTCGAACGCCTCGGAGACCTCGCCTATCTCGCTGCGTTGGAGATTGCGGATTTCTGTTGCGAACTTCTCCATGCTGCTTGCGATATTTGCTAATATGGATAGTAACTCAATATAGCGATCACGACCCACGATCTGGGTTGCTGCCTCTTCTGTTCCGAGTTTGAGGTCGGCCATGACCAGCTCCTGGATTTTCAACGCATGCTTGCCCATCGCTGCCCCGGAGCCGACCGCTCCAGACATCTTGCCGACCAGCAGGCGTGATTTGCATTCATGGAGTCGTTCCAGATGCCGGTCGACCTCCATGGCGTAGACCGCCATCTTCAAACCAAAAGTAATAGGGATTGAGAATTGTCCATGGGTCCTTCCTGCCATGATCGTGTTCTTGTATTCCTTTGCCAGACCAACAAGGGTCACCCGCAGCTCTCGTATCTGTGCTTTGATGAGATCGGTCGCTGCTGCAAATTGTAAGGCATTTGCGGTATCAACGATATCGTAGCTGGTTGCACCCAGATGCACGTATTTTCCTGCATCACCGCTGCATATTTCGCTTAGTGCTTTAGTGACTGCCATGATGTCATGTCTGGTCTCTTTTTCGATTTCATTGACTCGTTTTACTGTGACGTATTTTACAGTGGCTTTCTTGGAAATCTCATCTGCAGCTTTCTTTGAAATGGTACCAACAGCAGCATGAGCTCGCGCTAGTGCGGCTTCGACATCTAAAAGGTATTGTAGTTTGCTTGTCTCGCCAAAGACGTCTTTTATCTCTTTTCTCCCATAGCGGAAATCAAGGGGACAAACAGGGTTTTCCATAAGGCTTCTGACCTAGAATCATCTATGAGTTAATGTCTTTTTTGGGACATGCTTGCTTATGAGATTTTTTCCAATACCATAGCAAGTTCAGCAGAGATTGTTTGGATGCGCGGGTAATGACGCTGGAGTTTCCCAACCAGATCCTTCAGTTGGGTCAACGTCCCCATGATTAAAATAGCGGCAGGGTTTTTCTCTAGTTCAAATGCTTCGCGAGGGATCGCGACCTCTCCTCCAAGGGAAAGCATATCCTGTTTGATGATGATCGCGTCTTGTAATATCACTTGCTCAAGTTTTATGACCTTAAAAACCGCTTTCGGAGCCATGATGTCAAGGCTCTTTGGGTCGCTTCCTATCTTTTTGATTTCCTTCCTTGCGTCAGAAAGGGATTCAATGGAAATGAACTGAGGGTTATGCGATTCCATCAGAGGAGGAAACAGAATCGGTCTTATAAGAACCTATGCTCATACAACTATGATGAGAGGGACCTATCTCCTGGTCATGGAACTTCGCAATGACGCCTCGATCATGGTAGGGAAACAGGGGGGTCGTTCATTTTCAAAAAGGATGCTATGCCTATGTTGGGTCTGCGTTGAATGGACTTGACCAACGAATACAACGGCATCTCAGGACGAACAAAAAGACCCATTGGCATATTGATTATCTTCTTCCTTCCACAGAGATTGTTGACATATTTTATAAAGAAAATACTCGAAAGGAAGAATGCAGAATCGCTCGAGAGTTCGAAAGAAATTTTACAAATATCTCAGGTTTTGGATGTAGTGATTGTACCTGTAAAAGTCATTTATT
>DATMXJ010000033.1:0-2454 GCA_035561675.1 Thermoplasmatota archaeon | reverse complement strand
CTTTTAAAGACTCCTTTGTCCTTTTTTCATAATTTTTTTACATTCGCAGAAAAAACAAGTACTAAAATGTAGGTTTAGCCAACTTTTTCATGAAAACTCTAATATATTCTCCACTCCTATCTACTAGTAGATAAAAAAGGAGGAAAAAAAAAGATGAAAAAAATATTTATCGTAGCAATTATTGGGCTGGTGTTGTTCACTAGCGTCGGGGCTACCTCGTACCAAAACACCCCTCTTTCTGAAAATCAAAACCAACCACTCAGGACCACCTATGACATGCTCTGTATCGCACCGAAGGTTTTCTCAAACAGCCTTCAACCACTCATCACACATAAAAACGCGGTTGGTGTCCAAACCATCTTACTGACCACGGAAGACATCTACAAAAACTACGACGGTCGTGACAACGCAGAACAAATCAAATACGCGATCAAAGACGCAAAGGAACAATACAACATCAGCTACGTGCTCCTGGTCGGTGGAATGAAACTCCTTGGATCAGGATGGCATGTTCCAGTCCGATACTCCCTTCTAGACGATGGGTCTGGAAACACGATGTTCCTGACCGATCTCTATTTCGCGGATCTCTACAAAGAAAACGGTGAGTTCGATGACTGGGACTCCAACGGCAATGGCATCTTTGCGGAATGGGGCAAAGACACGCTGGATCTCACCCCTGATGTCGCGTTAGGGAGACTGCCCTGCAGGACGACCAAAGAAGTCGACAACATCGTCGAAAAAATCATCACCTATGAAACTGAGACCTACGGCAGCAGCTGGTTCAACCGGATGGTCGCGATCGGCGGAGATAGCTTCCCAGCCTATGCTGGCAACGAAGGAGAAGCCACCTGTGATGTCGCAACAAGCTACATGACCGGATTCACCATCCAGAAATTGTATACCTCCACCGGGAATCTCACCGGACCGACCGATATCATCAACGCAGTCAACCAGGGATGCGGATTTCTCATGACACGAGGCAAAGGAGGAACCGATCGAGTCCGAATGGGCATGCCAGACGGCTCAGAATTAATCGCATTCCAAAACAAGCATGTCTCAAAACTTTCGAACAAGGATCAATACCCGATTTGTGTGCTTGGTGAATGCATTCATGGGAAATTTGATGTCTGCCTTAGAAATCTCATAAAAGTCATTCAGAACATCTCCGGGTTCACCCAGTACGATTGTATCTATGAATGCATCGCTTGGCGACTCGTACGAGAGAAGGATGCAGGAATGATCGCGGTGCTGACCAACACGAATATTTGTTATGGCGCGCCTGGTGACGCTGATGAGAACGGCATCCCTGATGACGCTGAGATGTACGGCGGATTCCTTGCAGTGGAGCTGTTCCGCTTATACAGCCAAGATGGGATACACACACTCGGGGCTCTTCACCAACAGGCTCTCTCGAACTATGTGGACCAGTTCCCGGTGCACACAGACAAATTCCATGGTAAAAGCGTCCAGGAGTTTATCCTCTTCGGCGACCCAAGTCTACGAATAGGTGGATATCAATAACCATTTTTTTTCCTTTTTTTTTTTAAAAAAAAAATAGTTCGGATTTCAGTAAGATTGTTTAGGGGATTGTAATCGATAATGAACGATCCACTGGGCTTTCCGTAACCGTTTGGAAAAAGCAAAGAGGTTCATCCACCCCAGTTTCTTCTCATGGTCATCGAAAATGGTCCATTCGTCAAGGAACTTGATCCCGCCACCCCAGGATTCGAAATCCTTTCCCTCTTGGATGCCAAATTGCATCGTCACATCCGGGCCAAGATGATGATCCAGCTGGAATTTCCTTTTCCATCGATCCTTCTTCAGCGTGTTTATCACAAACGTGTTCTCCACTTCACAGACAAGCTCACAACCGGGGAATCGATGTTGCATCTCAAGGACTAGGGACTTCACCTCAGATTCAGAAAGGTACATCAGCAACCCTTCCGCGATGAAAAGCACATTTTTCTTTGTCGGATCGATCAGTTCCATCCATTGAAAATCAAGCACGGACGAAGCAATCATGTGGCTTCGTGCGGTCTGCTGGAAGAATTGTTCCCGGATAGCGATAACCTCAGGCAGGTCCAGGTCGTACCATTCCACAACCCCATTGTCAATCCTGGAGAAACGCGAGCTCAGGCCACAACCGAGCTCAACAATGACACCGTTTGTGGTGCGGCTGAGGAACTCCTGACAGTATCGGTCAAACCGCCGTGTCCGCAGCGCAAGAAAAGCGGTTAATTTCTTGTTCGCGGTCCTTCGTATTTTTCCTCTTGCCAGTCGTTGGTATAGCGGTGAATCGGATGTCGCGAAAATTTTGTTGAGTTTTTCTGTGATCTCAACAGCCTTTCTGTCGTCGATGAGAGGATTGTTCGATTTTGTTTCTCCCGCCCGGGCATACAAGGGGATGAGCAAGGTTTCTGAGATATCGGTAATCGAATCCATTTGTTCCTTGGT
>DATMXJ010000032.1:0-2378 GCA_035561675.1 Thermoplasmatota archaeon | reverse complement strand
GAATCAAGAACCTCACGTGCTTTTATCGATAGTATTTCAGACATGATTCGGCTCCCCGCCAATTCGCACATCATAAGGTAGCGACCTTTTTAAAAATATCGTTTCAAAAAAAAGCTCTACAGAAACACTTAAGAACAGAATCGAGTTTTTCAGCACTGGAGGTCGTATATTATGGTTGATGTAAACACTATGGTTATCGCATTGTTTATAATCGTGATTTTTCTGATAGCAATTCTTGCATCAGCAATAAAGATCATGCCGGAATACCAACGAATCGTCATCTTTCGATTAGGGAGATTGCTTGGTATCAAAGGCCCAGGGCTTGTGTTCATTATCCCTATCATCGATAAACCCATACGAATGGATCTGAGAACACGGGTCATCGATGTCCCAAAACAGAGAATCATCACCCGTGATAATGTGACTGTCGATGTTGACGCTGTGGTGTATTTTAGAATCACTGACCCGCAAAAAGCAATTATTGAAGTGCAACGCTATGATATGGCGACCAGTTTACTTGCACAGACGACACTCAGAGACATCCTTGGTCAAAAGAACCTTGATGAACTGTTATCACAACGAGAAGAACTGAACAAAAGTCTTCAATCCATCTTAGACAACGGCACTGACCCCTGGGGGATTAAGGTATCAGCCGTCACATTACGAGATGTCTCACTACCGGAAGAAATGCTCCGGGCAATCGCAAAACAAGCAGAAGCCGAGCGAGAGAAACGATCAAGGATCATTATGGCAGAAGGAGAGCTTCTTGCCTCAGCGAAAATGACGGAGGCAGCAAAACTGTACGAAAAAACACCGATCGCTTTACGACTCAGAGAGTTACAGACGCTCACGGAGATAGCACGGGAGAAGAACCTCATCATAGTTCCTGGTGGCGAAATAGGCACCATGGCAGGATTGGCAAAAGCTGTGAATAAAAAAGCTGAACAATGAGATACAAATACTCTCCCCTACTTTTTTTCTTTTTCATTCTCCTTTTTATTTCAGATATTGCGTTAGCGCAAACGTCGAGTGTTCTTCTGGTAGAAATGACCGATACGATCGATCAATCGACCGTTGAGATCATAACAGATAGTCTGAAGCAAGCAGAATCCATCGACGCTCACGCAGTAATCCTTCTTTTGGATACACCCGGAGGCGGACTTGATGAAACCTTTCAAATCGCGGAGATGATCAAACAAAGCAATATCCCGGTCATCGGATATGTCTTTCCGAGCGGAGCAACCGCGTGGTCAGCAGGAACATTTATCCTGCTCAGCACACCGCTTGCAGCCATGGCAGATCATACGATTATTGGATCGTGCCAGCCTATCGAAACGAGCATTGAGGGAACACGATTCATCAATGACTCGAAAATCATCAACGCACTCGTCGAATGGCTCCAAGAACGAGCGGTGATGTATGGTCGCAATGAAACACTCGCCAGACTCTTTATTACAGAAAACAGGAATGTCAACGCGACTGTAGCAAAAACCAGCAACGTCATCGAAATCACCGCATCGAGTGTTGATCAGCTGTTGAACGATATTGATGGTAGAAACGTCACGACTGCGAGCGGCCCAGTCACCTTACATACAAAAGACGCGGAACAGATAAGGTATTCCCCGTCGATACAAATCCAACTGTTGAAACTCATTTCAAATCCCATCCTTACTTCGTTGTTGTTGATGCTTGGGATTTTTGCGTTGCTCATTGGAATCTCGACCCCAGGATATGGTGCTGAGGTGTTTGGCGTCATCGCGATTCTCCTTTCGCTCATCGGGTCTGGATTTAGCATTTCTACGCTAGCCATAATCTTTATAATTATCGGATGCCTACTCCTCGTTGTAGAAATATTCGTCCTACCTGGCTTTGGTGCTGTCGGCGTCGGTGGTATCATCTGCCTTATTATCGGATCGATATTTCTCATTCCAAGTTACCCAACAAGAAAATGGTTGATATCAGGTGAATATATGACAGACGCACTCATCATTATGCTGATCGTCATCGGACTCTTCGCACTCTTCTTTGCGTTCTTGCTGTACAAAGTACTTCAGATACGAAAGAAAAAACCATCACTAGGAAAATTCATCGGGGAACAAGCAGTCGCCATCGAACAGCTCAGCCCGATGAAAACAGGCTTCGTACGGTTCAAAGGGGAATACTGGCAGGCGAAATCAGACACGGTGATTGAAACAAATACGAAAGTGGTCATCGTCGATAAAGACGAAACAATCCTGATTGTGAAGCCTGTGGAGAGATGACCAAAAGTTAATCAACCTCTTTTTTCTTTAGGAGGCTCTGATTGTATAAAGGTTTGATGTAAAATGGATTCTGGTATTAAATGTCATTTTCTTGGTGGCAGCGACGAAGTCGGGAAT
>DATMXJ010000031.1:0-2009 GCA_035561675.1 Thermoplasmatota archaeon | reverse complement strand
CGTTGCCAGACAACAAGAGGATCCCCGCCAGTGATCCCAGCACCAGCGGCATCGATATACTCAGCTTCACGAACCAGTTTTTCTGTATCACGTTCATTGTCCAACTCCCATTCATCGGCAAATATCCTATCGGTCCCGCCTTTTTTAAAACTGAGGGGGCAGTAGAAACATTTCGTCGAGCAAAGTCCGGTGACAAGAACCACCATTTTCTCGCCTTTCGCGCACATGCGACAGGCTGGCGAGAGGGGAGCGATGTAGGTACTGTCACGGAGCCAGGGAGTGATTTTTTTCATGGTCGTATTCCACTATGCTTCAGAGGTATTAAAAGATACATGATAGAACACAATAGGATTTATCGAAGGAGGGAGAGTTCTTTTTCTTGTTCTAAGAGTTTCTTTTTCGCTATTGTCACGTAGGTTTTATCAATTTCAAAACCGATGTAATCCACTCCAAGTTTTTGGCAGGCTAGTGCAGTCGATCCGGTTCCCATGAACGGGTCAAGAACCAGCATGTTCTGTCTGATTCCATGAAGTCGAATACACATCTCCGGGAGTTTCACAGGGAAAACCGTGGGGTGAGATCGTGCTGTTTGAATCGTCTCATAGGGGATGAACCAGGTGTTGCCTCTCGCTCGCAGATCCTGTGATGCTTTTTTCCACCGACCGATATTTGTTTTATCCTGGTATTTCACTCCAATGGCAAGTTGGTCGATGGGAACATTCCCTGTTTTTGTGAAATGGAAGATGTACTCATGACAGTTGCTGAGGTACCGTGTGCTGTTGACTGGCTGGTAATGCCCGACAGCGATGTCATCGGTGATTGCTGCATAATTTCCGACGTCTTCTTTGGGAATCGCAATGGATTTAATCCAATGAATCGTGTTCTGGAGCGTATAGTGGTTATGGAACCGGTTCGCGAGGTCCAATGCGATCCAGGGGTCAGTTGGTTTTCCGCCCATGTTAAGGAAAAACGATCCTTGATCTTTTAGCTTTGACAAGCATTTTTTTGCGATCGTCTCCATCCAATCCAGATATTCGTCTCGTGGTCGAACATCGTTATACGACCGGTATGGTTTTCCAATGTTGTAGGGTGGAGAGGTCACAATGACATCGACGGATGTATCATGAAGTTTGATTAAACCTTGAAGACAATCCATACAATAGATTTTGTTAATTTCTACCATCGTTGACTCTCATAAAGACTGTTTCTTTGTCTTTTTTTCTTTATTGCTGTAAGTAACGATATCCATAAAAAATTTATAATACGTACTGTTTCCAATGTTCGCATGAACCAACAACAGATAAAAAAAGAAATTGAAACGCATCATATCAGATGGATCCAAATCCATTTCACAGATCTGATGGGGGGATTGCGGGTCTTCCACGTCCCGGCAGTTCGTTTTTTAAAAGATGATGTCCTGAGTAAAGGCTCACGGTTCGACGGGTCCTCAGTTGGGTTCCGGAAGGTTGAACGATCAGACATGATCGCGGTCCCCGATCCTGATACCTTCTTGATTCTTCCACATCTTGAAGGAGAAGCGCTCATCAGAGCGAACCTCTGTGATGTCGATTATAACTTGTACCGCGCAGGACCTCGACATATCCTCCAGCGAGCAGTGGACCTTACGAAGAATCTAGGGTACGACAGCATTCTTATTTCCCCAGAAGTCGAGTTTTATGCCTTCAATCACAACGAAAGTAAGCTTACTGAAATCAAAGAAAACCAAGGGTATTTTATCGCGCCACCGCTTGATAACGCTAAAGACTATCGGAAGAAACTTTCTGATGCGCTGATGGACTGCGGATATCAGGTGAGATACCATCATCATGAATCAGGGAAATCACAACATGAAATTGAGATATCCGATCTTGATGCAATCCCCGCAGCTGACTTCTGCTGCTTCTTCAAGTACATCGCTCGAGATATCGCAACGACGTATAATTTCGACATCACCTTCATGCCCAAACCATTCTCCAATGAAGCAGGGAGCGGCCTGCACGCCCATATCG
>DATMXJ010000030.1:0-3429 GCA_035561675.1 Thermoplasmatota archaeon | reverse complement strand
CTCCCGCTGCTGCTTACTGTGGAGGATGCTGTGTCACCACACCCAATGCATTCTATTTTTTTGTGTTGGGTGACAGCGACAACATTTATTCAGAAATCATACGAAAATGAATTATTAATTATTTGAAATCTCTACTTATTTTTCACTCTTTTTTTCAGTGTTTTACAGATAACATTATATCCTGCTAAAGCATATCATTCACAGACGAAAAATATAAAAGTCATTTTTGACTTCGGGGGTAAATTCTTCGCGAGATTTAAGAAAAATGAACGTAGATAAAAACGAAAAGCTTATAACAATGAGGTAGGTTTAACGGTTAAAAATCAAGGAACATATCAAAAACAGTTCAATTATCGTCCACTCTCGAGGAATGCGAAAAGGAATTTGGGAGTAGAGATTATCAGGAAAACAATTAGTGCTAATTGGTGAGGACAAGAGGAATGAAAATTGCAATGATCGGCTGGGAATACCCACCATTCAAAGTGGGCGGTTTAGGTACCCACTGTTATGGGTTGACCCATGGTCTTGCCGATAAAAATGTTCATATAGACTTCTATATGCCGAAGCTTCGACAGAAGGTCAAGAGTGATAACAAGAATATTACGATCATCGAAGTCGGTGAATCAGAGGTTTATCCCTACGATCGGCCCGATGACAAAGAGATTGGTGGGAAATTCTTTGATGCGGTGTACCGATACAATGATTTATTAGTGAAACGGATAAAAGGGAAATACGATGTCATCCATTGTCATGATTGGCTGACGATGAAAGCAGCGATAGCTGTAAAAGAAAAATTAGGCGTCCCCCTTGTATTGACGGTTCACTCGACCGAATATGACAGGTCTGGATGGATCTATCCAAACCAATGGTTCATCGATATCGAACGAGAGGGGATGCAAAAAGCGGATCGTATCATCGCAGTCAGTGAGTTCACCAAACGGGTTATCGTCGAGAAATACGGGATTCATCCGGATAAAATCACCGTGGTGCACAATGCCGTCTATCCGATAGGTGAAGGAGAGAAACGAAATCTTATCCTGTTCCTAGGAAGACTCACGATCCAGAAAGGCCCAGAGTTTTTCCTAAAAACTGCAAAAAAAGTCTTGGATTACGAGGATGCCAGGTTCGTGATTGCAGGGATCGGGGATATGCTCCCTCGTTTGATTGAACAAGCTGTTCATCTGGGTATCTCGAATAAAGTCATTTTTACAGGGAAACTTACGGAAGAGGAAGTCAAACACATCTACAAAATCTCAAGCATCTACGTGATGCCATCGGTGAGTGAGCCGTTCGGGATCACCGCCCTTGAAGCGATCTCCGCAGGGACACCAACCATTGTGTCAAAAAGCGCGGGTGTCTCGGAGGTGTTGAAGAACTGTTTCAAGGTGGATTTCTGGGATACGGATGAGATGGCGAACAAAATTATCGCACTGCTACGCTATGATTCATTGCGTGACACGATGACGCAAAGTTCAAAAAGGGAGATACAATTATTTACCTGGGACCGTGTCGCAGAACGAACGCTTCAGGTCTACAGGGGCTTAGTCTAAAATGCCGTCCATATGTTTCTACTTCGAGGTGCACCAACCATTTAGGTTGAATCATTTTTCTGTGTTCAATATCGGAAATACAAAAGACATTCATTCTACGTATTTTGATAAACACCTCAACCAGAAGATCTTTGAAAAGGTCGCAAACAAATGTTATCTCCCCACGAATAATCTGCTCCTTGAATTGATCCGAAAGTACGACGGGAAATTCCGCATCTCCTATAGTCTGACTGGGACGTTCGTTGAATACTGCGAGAATTATCTTCCTGAACTCCTTGATAGTTTTAAGGAACTCTTCAAGACTGGTGCTGTCGATCTCATTGAGGAAACCTATTTTCATTCTCTCTCAGGGCTGTATGACGAGCTTGACGAGTTCGAAGACCAGATAAAGATGCATCGACAGATGATCCGACGGATTTTCAATTACAAACCAAAGGTGTTCCGAAACACGGAAGCCATCTACGATAATAGGATCGCACGAAAAATATCTGACCTTGGATATAAAGGTATTCTTACGGAAGGAGCCGAGAAAATCCTGGGATGGCGCTCACCGAACTTCATTTATAAAGCCGCCAATGCGAACCTGAAGGTCCTGCTACGTAACTATAAACTCAGCGATGATGTCGGGTTCCGATTCTCCGCTCGGAATTGGCCAGGTTTTCCCCTTACCGCAGATAAATATGCAAACTGGATGTCCAATTCATATGGAGATGTCATCAACCTTTTCATGGATTACGAGACCTTCGGGGAACATCAATGGATAGAAACAGGGATTTTTGAATTCCTCAAACATCTCCCCGGTGAGGTACTGAAACACGATTCCCTTGATTTTGCCACCGTAAGCGAGGCAGTCGAACGGTACAACGCGGTCGGCGACGTCGATTCCCCCTGGGCGATCTCCTGGGCAGACGAGGATAGAAATGTTTCCACCTGGCTGGGCAATAACATGCAGATTGCTTGCTTCAACGAACTCAAAGACATCGGACGGAAACTGAAACGAAAAGGAGATCGGGATCTCCTCTACATCTGGAGATTACTCCAGACATCAGATCACTTGTATTACATCTCGACGAAAGGTTTTGAGGATGGGAACGTTCACGCGTATTTCAGTCCGTATGACATCCCGTACGATGGGTTTATTAATTACATGAACATCCTGCAAGACCTAAAAGAAAAAGCAGAAAATCGGTGAGGAGACAAAACATTCCATGAAGATCGTGCATTTTTCGTGGGAGTATCCACCAGTTATCCATGGTGGACTTGGCACATTTGCGACTGAGATTTCAAAAAAGCAGGTAGAATTGGGTCATGATGTGACGGTTTTCACCCTGAACCGGCAGAATACACTTCCTACCTCCGATCAGATCAACGGCGTCGACGTGTATCGACCAAAAACACTTGATCTAAGCAAACCGTTTTACCTCTGTGCCGACCATGAGCTCCGCTCCTGGGGACCGTATTTTACATTTTTCGCTGATGTCCTCAGCTACAATATCATGTCTGCGTCAAAGCTGGTCAACGTCCTTGTTCGCAAGAATGGGCGTACATTTGATATCATCGATGCACACGACTGGCTTGGGATCATGGCAGGGATGGTCGCAAAAAAAGAACTGAACATCCCCTTAATTTTCCATGTGCATTCTACAGAGGTCGGACGATCGATTGGAAGAGGATCTCATACGATAAAGGATATTGAATATGAAGGAGGCCAAATAGCGGATTGTGTCATCACAGTCTCCAATGCCATGGCAGACGAACTTCTGAAACTTGGTTTCCCGCAAGAAAAAATCCGTCCCTGCTGGAACGGAGTCGACCCCGCAAAATACGATCCTGCACAAGTGTCGAACGAAGACCGACTTGCGCTACGACGAAGCTATGG
>DATMXJ010000029.1:0-5636 GCA_035561675.1 Thermoplasmatota archaeon | reverse complement strand
TTACTACGCTCGTCCTGCCTTCGAAAATCGGTTTTTATTTCGGTCAAGAGAACATGGTCGTACAGTTGCAGGGAGCCAAAGGTATTTTTTTCCGTGGGGAAAAATCCTTTTTCTTTTCGAACACACCGGAAAGGATAGTTGCCGTGTGTAAAGCAACAGATATCTGGGTGACCTATAATATTTGAGAAACGCGGGAAATCAGGTAGAATCGGTTTTCTATCAGGTGGAGGGAGTGATCCTAGCCTCATAGTACTCTTCCGAGATTTTTTCGGAATCAATTTCCTTTGAAATAGAATGTATCCCTTCTTTTTTTTAATAGATTTTATCTCTTAAGTTCATTCAAAGGAGGTTTTTTTCCTTATACCAATCGATTGTTTTTTTCATCCCTTCTTGATAAGAAAATCGTGGTGAAAATCCAAGAATTTTCTTTGCCTTTGCATTACTGTATGCCCGATTCGTCCTCATAGTATCAATGAGTGACGTATGCATGACAAAGTCATCGATGCCTTTTCTGGTATTGTTCCATTGGACAACGGAAAGGTATGCTTTTGCAAGACTCAGAGGGATGGAGCGAGAGGGCGCAGGGACGTCTAACAAACCAGCTACTATGGTGAACATTTCTTTGTACGTGATGTACGCATCGCTTGCAAGGATGAAGGTTTCGCCAATGGATTGTTTTGGTTTTTCAATCGTCCTTTGGATACCTTGTGTGATGTCGTCGACATAGGTGAAGTGGATATAGGTGTCTCCTTTTCCAGGCAGGAACTGTAATTTTTTGTTTGCCACCGCTCGAACCGTGGACAGTGTGACGTACATATCACCAGGTCCGTAGATTCCGGTGGGTCTGAGGATGGTCAGCGGAAGACCTGTTGTCTGTTTTTCTTTCAACCAGGTTTCCGCGATCTGCTTGGTTTTCCCGTAATCATAGGTAGGACGATACGGGCTTGTTTCATCTCCAGGAATCGTGGTCACAGGGCCTATGGCCTCTGTCGAACTACTGTAAATGAAATGTTGTACGCCATGGACGGAAGCATCCTGTGCAATGAGCTGGGTCGCCTTCACGTTATTATCATATAAGAGGTCGAAGGGGTCATGAAAACGCATCAATCCTGCGAGATGAACGACAACATCCATATCCTTTGTGATGTCTTTGAGAGACTCTGGTTTGAGCAGGTCTGCTTTTCTCATCTCGATTCCTTGTTTTTCAAAAATTGTTGCTTTTACTGCGTCTCTGTATGTTCCGATAAGTTCGAATTTATTTGTGTTCAAAAGAACATTGGAAAGATGTGTTCCAAGAAATCCTGTTATTCCGGTGATCAATATCTTCATTGATGTGTCCTCCTCTGGTCCTCATTGTGAATACGTTTTATGATATTATGCCTATTGATATTCTGCTAGGCTAGTAGTGGAGAAGGTCATTTATTAACAATCGTTAAAATTATATAGGGGATTATTGGTTGTAATAAATAGAATAAACAATATTTCACTTAAGGTACTACTATGAGCGGAAACGTGAAATGGAAACATCAGACATTCTTGCTTCGTCTCATCTTGTGCGTCACGGCAATAGTCTTGTCTTCAGTCGCAGGTTCGATTGTACCACCTGTTTCCGAGTTCAGGCAAACGATGATTCCTGAAGGGAATGATTGGTGGCCGATGTTCCACCATGATGCGACGCACAGCGGTGTGTCTTCGACGACCGCGCCAGATACCGCTGACGTGCTTTGGAGTTACCAGACTGGTTTTATTATCTCTTCGTCACCTGCGGTGTCCCATGGACGCGTCTATATCGGTTCCTGGGATAAGAGCATCTACTGCTTTGAGATGGACAGTGGAAATCTGTTATGGAACCATTCGACAAGCAGTGAGATTACATCATCCCCGGCGGTAGTAGATGGGAGAGTGTATGTCGGCTCACAGGACACCTACCTGTATTGTCTAGATGCAATCGATGGTTCATTGCTCTGGGATTTTAAAACAGGTTTTATTGTTGAAACCTCACCGATAGTTGTCGATGATAAAGTTTTTTTTGGATCAAATGATGGTTCGCTGTATTGTTTGAATACCGAGGATGGGAGCCTTGTTTGGGAGTACGTGACCAACAGTGCGTTTGTTTCCTCTCCAGCGGTTCTTGATGAGAACCTCTATGTCGGCATCGTGAATGGAGATTTCATCTGCCTGAACAGCCTCACTGGGAATCATCTCTGGACATTTACGACGACGTCGGGCATCTACTCAACCCCAACTCTGGATGATGGAAAAATCTACTTCGGCGCGAATGATCATAATGTCTATTGTCTTGACGCAGAGAACGGAAGCCTCATCTGGAGTTATAATGCGGAAAGTGAGGTGCATTCCTCCCCATCGATCGCCTATGGTTCCCTTTATGTTGGAACGAGTGATGGCAGGATGCTCTGCCTTGATAAGGACACGGGGGATTTCCTGTGGAGTTACGTTATCAACGGCAGCGTCGAATCTTCACCCGGTGTTGCTGATGGGAACGTCTATTTTGTCACAGACCCCTGCTGTGGGTACACAAGTTATTTGTTCTGTTTGAATGCGTATACCGGGGCGCTACTCTGGAATTATAATCTGAATACGCAGCTTCATACGAAATCATCACCTGCTCTGGCTGCTGGCAAGCTGTTTGTTGGCTCCGGGGATGGAACCGTCTACGCCTTTGGCGATATCCAGTATCTTGCTGACGCCAACGGTCCGTACTATGGTTTTGTGAATTCTTCAGTGGAGTTCATCGGTTCGGTCTATGGCGGTGAACCCGGGTTTTCGTGGTACTGGGATTTTGGTGATGGTACGACATCGACTCTTCAGAATCCAACACATACCTATCCGTCCATCGGGGAGTATACCGTCATACTCACCGTGACCGACAGTCTTGGTCAGATCGCAACCGATGACACCTTGGTCTATATTGATGTCCCAAACGTCCCACCAGAGATACCAACGATAGATGGTCCGACAACCGGGAAACCAGCAGAATCCTACGAGTTTTTTTTCACCGCATCAGATCAGAACAATGATAAGGTCCTGTACGACATCAATTGGGGGGATAATATGACCAGTGGATGGATAGGACCGTTTGGGCCAGGAATAACGATCAGTCAAAACCATACCTGGTCCACCAGAGGATCCTATGAGATTAAGGCGAAGGTAAAAGACTGGCATGGTGCTGAGAGCATCTGGTCAGATCCCTTCGAATTCTCTATCACCGCACCAGAGCTGACGATCGAAATAAAAGGCGGGTTTGGTGTCACGGTAACAATCAGAAACACGGGGGATGCCCCTGCGACAAATGTCTCCTGGAACATTTCGTTTGATGGAACGTTTGTTTTTCCCTCATTTAACTATCAAATCCTGGGAACCATTCAACCTGGTGCGACGAAATCAGAAAATATCCTGATGCTCGGGTTTGGTAAAACAACAATGCATGCCATAGCCTCGTGTGATGAGGGGATATCTGTCAATAAAACAGTACAAGGGAAACTTTTGTTGTTCTTTGTTTTCGGGATAAGATAGTTCTAATTATTTTATTTTCTTTTTCTGACCTTTTTTGACCAACTTTTATCCCAAAAAATAAGATGACCATGATGACAGGATAAAAATATGAAGGAAAAAAGCACCATAGAGAGTGGTTTTCTCCAAGAAAAAAGACTTCGACCCCTCATATTTATTTATATAACCAAAAAATTTAAATGACAGGAGCGCCATGGCTTATATAGGGGAAAAAAATACATGAAGAGAACAAAAACTCATAATTCTAAGATAGGCAGACTTGTTGTTGGTGTAGCAATCTGTGTCTTAATGCTTACTACATCCGTAACAACAGCACTCATAAATCCACAAGATTTCGGCAACCAGACACCAGTAGGCCGCTCTCAGTTGACGTACACATGGAGTTTCTTAGAACCAAATTATCAATCAATCTCTGCTGATGGCTCTGAGTATACCATTGTGAACATGCCGGGTTTAATTGGCGGGGGCGCAGAGCAAGGAGCACCACAGTTACCGATGAAAATGATCCAGCTCTTATTACCACCAAAAACTGCAGTGACAAGTATCACGGTCACGGGAACACCAGTTGTGGTTTCCCAAGCAGTCGACTTGATCGCTCAGCCGGTTCTTCCGTACCAGAGATCTGTTCCGTTTGGAAGCGATGAACCGCAGGTGTTTGTGAAAAACCTTGATATCTATTCCGCAAACACGCCGTATCCATCAAAGGTATGCACTGATCATCATATTGGGTATTCCCATGGGTACGCAATCCTTGACGTTGGATTAAGCCCGCTGCAATATACACCCAGCAGTGGTACACTGATGTTTTACCCGAAGATGACGGTCACCATTACCCTTGAGAACACTGGATATGTCAATGAGTTGTTCCGCAACAGCCCTGATGATAAAACCTATGTTCAGACGCTGGTCGCAAACCCAGAGATCGCGCAGCTTTACGAAACCAGTGATTTGCCGACGTTTGAATATCCAGGGGGACTCTGTGACCCAAGTCAACATTATGATTATGTGATTATCACGACCACCCAGAGTGGTTTAGATTACTGGGACACCACTACGGTAACTCCGTATAACTGGGAAAGTCTCATGGACGAACATTCGGGAGATGGCTTGACATCCACGCTTGTCACGGTCCAAGACATCGATGCGTGCACTGATTATTTTGGCATAAACCCATTCAATGACCAACAGGCTCATGTGCGAGAGTTCTGCAAAGACGCCTATGAGGACTGGGGGACAAGTTATATCCTTGTTGCTGGTGACTCGAACTTTATCCCTGCCCGACTGATGTCGTCCGGTGGCGAATCAAACGTTGACGCTGACTTGTACTGGAGCAACCTTGATAGTACGTTCAATGGCGATTCTGACAGTCAATGGGGCGAGGAAGGTGACTCTGGTTTTGATCTTTATTCTGAGTTATTCGTGGGACGTGTTACCTGTGATGTGCCCCAGGATGTTTCAAACTGGTTGACAAAGAGTTTCTACTACGCGGATAGCGCCGAGTGGGATTACTTAGACAATGCAGCGTTCTATGGCGGTGATACGACTTGGACCTGCCAAGGCGATGACTTCATGGACTACAGCGCCATCAAGGGAACCGATGAATGGCTCGGACCCACGCCGGATACATTCCCAAGCTGGGTTGGTTTCCAGTTTGGTTTTGAGACCTGGAACGAGGTCAACCCTGGGAACATGTTCAACCTCTCCGTGAAATATACGGAAGCACCATCGCCCAATCCAGGCTGGTCTGGAGCTGGAGCACTAGGATTAAAGAACGCGATTAACAACGATCTGGTCGCTTTTATCAGTGGAATCGCCCACGCAAATAACCAAATGTCTTTGGATGTCTACGACACTTCTTGGGCATCTGACTACCACAACACGAAACCATTCTTCGTCCATGATTACGGATGCCACTGTGGTGACTTTGATGATGGTGATGATGGCGTCCTTGAAACAATGCTCTTCCATTCAGATACGGAACTTTCCTTTGGCTGCGTCTACAACACCGGGTATGGCTGGGGGAATTTCTACTGCACGAATTCAAGCAGCGCGTTCCAAGCCAAAGAATTCTGGAGGTTCTTCCTTGATGTGGAGAACCTATCCAG
>DATMXJ010000028.1:0-3308 GCA_035561675.1 Thermoplasmatota archaeon | reverse complement strand
AGGATGGAGAGCGGTTTCATGCGTATACCGCTGACCGGGAAGTTCACAAATAAAAACACGATCTCCGCGCAGAAAATAAACACAAACCCTGCAGTAAAATAGATCAACGCGCGCTTCCTTGAATGCGCAGGGTTAAACGATAACATTTTTTTCAAGTTGTAAATAAACTGTGGTTTCTTCTTTTTCATCGCAGCGTTTGTGAAAAGACAACCGAATAAGCTGACGTAGAAAAGGACGATCACAAGATAAGAGGAAATAGACAGCCCGTTGTTCATAAACGTGCTGAAGACTGGTGTGGCGATAAAGATCCAGTAGCTAAAGGTCAAAGCTGATGCGACAAGTACGTAAGCAACGTCACGGTACATCGTTCGGAGATCGACGCGGATGCTTTTGATGACCACGATAAAGAAGATGGTGATGAGGAAGAAATAGGTGGTGAGATGATGCGACATGATGAGAAAGACCGTGGAAATCATCAATGGGATAAGGTATTTTTTCTGATCCATGTATTTCAGGAAGAGATAACAAGAAAGCATCATGAAGAAATGCCCCATGGTCAAAGGAGCTGCATGGCTGGTCTGATACACGTGGAAGGGGATGACTGCGAGGAATAGTGATGATAACAGCGCAAGGTCTCGCCGTTTTGTCAGATCATAGACAATGAAATAGAAGATACAAACAGTCAAACCACCGAAGATCGGTGCGATCTTCGGCATCACCCAGAGAAGGTCGACCCCGGTGATCCAATGGCCCAACGCTGAGAAGATATACAGTACGGGGAAGTAGTTATACATCCCGCCCCAGCCGTTGTATTCGTTGAAGATCTGCTGGTTTTCGACAAACCGCGAGGTCAGTCCATAGTAGATCCCAAAGTCGCCACCCCACGCAGCGTTCATCCAGGCTGGAAATGAACGGACAACGATAGCAATCCCGGTAATCAGGATCAACCAGAAATACCATGATTTCAGAAAGCCCCACATTCTCATAACGAAAATTTCCTTCCTCAAAGGGTAATATTCATCTGATTTAAAGCTGTTATGGTACAGGTTTTTATGTTTTCTCCATGATAACTCTAAGGATATTTTCCACGGTTTTTTTGACGTCGCATTCCCTGGTTATCCCTGTTTTTTCCGCTGCTCTCTTCACATCTGATCTCAGATCAATAGCATCCTGCGACACGGAATAAAACGTGCCAAGCGTATTATGATACTGTGAGAGGTACTCTTGTTCTATCTGACCTGGCGTGGGGATGAACAATGCTTTTGCCCCGACCACAGCCACGTCCATAATCGTGGAGTATCCTGAACGTGACACCACCAGTTTTGCCTTGTTTAGTAACTCCTCACGGAGATCCTTTGTCACAAACGAATACGTCGTCAGATGTTTCTTTTTTACTATGGAATATTTCTCTGCCTTCCCTAAGGTCATCACGACGTTTCCCTCAAGGTCTGAAACCTGTGAAGCGAGTTTTTCTTCAAGGATGCTTCGTTGAGGTTCTGGGCCAGATATCGAAATCAAATAATCGATATCCTTTTTCAATGGTCGTTTCGTAAAATCAGACAGCACTCCGACATAATGGATTGTGTCTTCATCGATCCTTTTGAGATTATGTGAAAGATCACCAGAGAGGTTGTTCTCTTTGTAATCTGGGACCATGACGCCAACATAGCGTTTGAAAAAAAACATGTTGAATCGTTCCATGGCACGCTCAAACGTCTGTATCTGCAGAGGGTTCATGATGCGCATCTGGTGAGAGATAAAAAACGACGGGATCTTCTTACTGTACATATCATATCTAGCATCAGAGATGATACAGTCATAATTTTTTTTATCAAGAATCTTCTGTAGTTGCGACAATCCATCCTCGATTCTTTTGATGAACACAGGCCAATATACCATGCTTTTTGCAAGGAACTGCCTGGTGTTCTCAGACAGCAACATCGGATAATCCGGGATGTCAAAATAGGCGATGTCACTTCCAAGTTCCTTTTTCAGTACCTCAAGACTTCGTCCGTTTGAAATCACGGTCACCTGATGTTTTTCGTTGATGAGTTTCCTGATGACCGGTAAGGATCGTGTCGCATGGCCAAGACCCCATGAACATACTCCGTAGATGACTTCCATATGCTGGATTGTATTTTCCATGACGTTAAATAGCTAACGAAAACACGAGTATTTATAGAAGAAATACTATTTCACTTGGGGATTGTATGGACTGGAGAGAAAAATTATCGAGTATCACATCTCAAAACAATAGCCTGCTCTGTGTTGGGCTTGATTCTGATACTGGGAAAATACCAAAGTTCCTTATGACGAGTAGTAAAAACCCGTTGTTCGATTTCAACAAAGAAATTATTGATGCAACCAAAGACCTGGTGTGCGCGTACAAACTGAATATGGCGTTTTATGAGGTTGCTGGGAACAAGGGAATCCTAGCATTGGAAAAAACCATTCGATACATCCCGCATGACATCCTCATCATTCTTGATGGGAAGCGAAATGATATAGGAAATACCGCTCAGAAATACGCCCAATCCCTCTTTGATATTCTGAACGCTGATGCTGCCACGATTAACCCTTATCTGGGGAAGGATGGTGTGAACCCCTTCTTGGAGTATAAAGAGAAATGTTGTTTTATCTTGTGTCGTACCTCCAATCCCTCCGCAGGTGATTTTCAGGATCTCCTTGTTTCATCAACTCCAATGTATCAGATCGTTGCCCGGAAAATTCGCGAGTGGGATACCAATAAGAACTGTGGTGCGGTCGTCGGTGCGACCTACCCGGGGGAGTTGAAAACCGTTCGCAGTATCCTGGGCGATGATATCCCTATTCTCATCCCCGGGATCGGAAAACAAGGCGGCGATGTTGAAAAAACCGTCAGAAACGGGACGAATTCTCATGGAGAGATGGTTCTTATAAACTCCTCGCGGGAAATCATTTTTGCCGGAGACAATGAGGATTTCGCGGGGCAAGCGAGAAAAAAAGCGGAATCGGTCCGCAATGATATCAACAAGTATCGGTGAAAACTAGGGAGCGAAACCTTAATTAATCGATGGTGGTATGTTTTGTTATCCTTGATACGAAGATCTCCATGATAACATGATTGGAGAAGCAAGTTCAAGGTGACAATTGATATCGACTAGGGTCCCTCTTTGATCAAGCAGACGTAAAGTCAAGAGATGAAACAGAGGATAACCACGATATCATAAAACTGTCGCGAGAAGCGCTGCAGGATTCTCCCGCTGCTGCTTACTGTGGAGGATACTGTGTCACCACACCCAATACATATTATTATTTTTGTGTTGGGT
>DATMXJ010000027.1:0-2115 GCA_035561675.1 Thermoplasmatota archaeon | reverse complement strand
CTGGATATCCTTCCGGCCTTCGGAGCCGGATACTGGGGTTCAAATCCCCATAGGTCCGCTAATTTCTCTTAGAGGAAATCGTACGACAAAAACCCCATTTTTTTTTACTGTTTGTTATGTTAAAACTATAATCATTTCATTATGTGGAATCAAACCTTCGTGAATTTCCTGGTACGATTCGGAATCCCGCATATTTTATATAGACAAGATGATTTTATATCTCACTATGGATTTTGACCTCACAACCAATTCAGTAGTCACTTTTACCCCGTTGGCAGGATATACTCTTCCCAACCTCTTTCGAATGCTGGCGCAGAACCGCTTCCACATTAGTCCTCGGTACGCTGCGCGGTTCGTCTACAGCATAGCCCTTAGCACAATCATGAGCCCGTTCTACCTCAGAGAACGCGTCAAATATGACAAATCCACCGAAGCTACACCTATCATGAAAGATCCGATTTTCATCATTGGTCATTGGCGTTGCGGAACGACCCTTATGCATAACATCCTGACACGGGACCAACAATTCGGATATTTCACAACCTACCAGACCCTGATTCCTTCTATTTTCATCAGCGGTGAAAAACTCTTCAAACCAATCGTTGTCGCAAGCCTCCCAAAGAAACGACCGATGGACGACGGTGATCTTGATGCAGACCTCCCACAAGAAGATATCTACGCCCTTGGTGCGCTCTCTCCCTATTCCTATTACCACGGCTGGTGCTTCCCTCAGAATATGGAGCATTACAACAACTACATCGATTTTAAGAACGCCTCCTCTCAGACAGTCGAAGACTGGAAGAATACCTACCTTTTCCTTTTGAAAAAGATCACCATGTTCCACCATGGGAAACAGCTTATCTTGAAGAATCAGGATAACACGGGGAAGATCCCGCAGCTGCTGGAGATGTTTCCTGACGCGAAATTCATCTACATGTACCGCAACCCTTATGATCTCTACATGTCCATGCTGAAGTTCATGCGCAAGGTTATCCCCCTGTACTGCGTGCAAACCCCACCCCCTCTGAAGGATGTTGAAGACCATATGATGACGTTGTTTACGCACATGACAAAGAAATACATCCAAGACAAATCTCTTATTCCCAAGGAGAACCTCGTGGAGGTGCGGTACGAAGACTTCATCAATCAACCCCTGAGAACCGTCAGTACCCTGTATAAGAAATTCAACCTCAATGGATACGAAGACATTGAATCTTCCCTGAAAGCCTATCTTACCACGCAGAAAACCGTTCACACGGACAACTACATCTTCACCGATTCGATAAAAAAGAAAGTTGAAAACCACTGGGGCTTTGCACTCACAGAATATGAATATACTCGCCCCCAGGAAGAAACCCGTTGAGGAACGAGTGCTACTGACGGTTCGATACGCTATCGTAACGGATGGTTGTCACGATCTTCGACAGAGGAGCGAAAACCTGAACTCTGTAGGTCCGATTCCTCTTATTTTTAAAAAAAAACAACGATACCTCTGAATATTTAATGAAGGGTGATTCACAACCCTACACCATTGATGTAAAAACATTCCTAAAACATACTTCGGTGGGTCAGTCGATCGTATGGCCGTCCAATCAGACATGCATCAAGGTCGGAAAAAAGACACTCACCATCCCAAACGGTAAGGAAGGAGGGGAAACGAAGCACGCACCAGCGCGCCAGACCGACGCAACGCAGACACGCGACACCAGCGTTACCGGAAGATAAGAGCGCAGATCGGGAAGACAAGACCCCGCCGAACGTCGCCCTTCCTCACCACTTTCCTATTCTCTCATTCACCCTATTTAAATACATCGCGGGAAAATCTCAAAATGAAAAAGTCACTGGTTTTAACCAATCAATTTTTAAATCCTATTTCTATTGAGAACAATCCTTCCTTCATAAAATGAGCGTGAAAATTGGTTTTCTTGTCAACCCCATTGCAGGGATGGGCGGCCGAGTCGGACTCAAAGGAACAGATGATGTCCTCGACGAAGCAGTCAAACTAGGAGCATATCCCATCGCCAGACAGAAAGCAGAAGACATGCTCCACGAGTTTTGTCGATTTCCATCGAATCACCAAGATGTTATCTGGGTGACGAGCGACGGAGATATGGG
>DATMXJ010000026.1:0-3869 GCA_035561675.1 Thermoplasmatota archaeon | reverse complement strand
TTTCCATCTTGTCTAGAATTCGAAGGATTTTATGAGCAATGATACAAAAAAACTAAATATCATTGGAAAACGAGGAATTATAAAAAATTTTACTAATGTACTTGTCGAATTTTTACTTTTATTTGGTTCTGCAGGAACTCTTAATTGGGTGAGAGGATGGATCTTTATTTGTTACCGGTTTTCATATCAGATTTTTTACTTTTCAATATTGATGATTCTTAATCCGCAATTATTGAATGAAAGGGGAAAATTTAATTTGAGGGAAACCAAGCATTATGACAAATATTTCGTACTTTCGTACTTTATACTCGGACCAGCGATGTTACTTCTTGCTGGACTTGATGTTCGTTTTCAATGGTCAAGCATTCCATCTATTGCGGTATACCCAAGTATGGTAATTATTGTTCTAACGTCTTTTCTCGCATTATGGGCTCAAATTAGTAATTCTCATTTTATTCTAACAACTCGAAATGACACCTTAAGTAAACAACGAGTATGCGCAACTGGTCCGTATAAATACATACGGCACCCGGGTTATTTATGTATGATTTTCCAATGGTTTTGTTATCCCCTTATACTTGGTTCATGGTTTTGTCTTCTTCCAGCGTTAATTTACGTCTCATTAATTTTTATACGAATTTATTATGAGGACAAGACATTACAAAGAGAATTAAAGGGGTATGATGAATACTCAAAAACGACAAAATACAGGTTGTTTCCCTACATATGGTAATGTAACAATAGTAAAACGATTGTTACGCTCGACTGCTCGATGTAAAGAAAGGGATCATGAGGACTGGAAAACGAGACAATGACCCTGTTGGATTTTTAAATTTCCGAAAACCCAATGTTTTTATATTTAAAAAAAGATATATTCTCATATTGGAGAGGAATACTATGGATTCTTTACCACGAAAAAGTCTCGTTTTTGGTATAATCTTACTTTTATTACTCAATGGAATTTCCCTAATTACATTGAAGTCATCGAGTACAACCGCTGCAGAGCGTATTCTTATTGAGTCCGAACCAACAAACATGGATATTGACATCCTTGGTTTGATTAATGAGGTCAACAAAACCATTCTTGATTCGTATGTAAAAGATCTCCTCAACTTTGGCTCTCGACCAGCAGGTTCAAAAGCCTGTCAACAAGCAGGAGCATATATTGCTAGTAAGTTTTCCGGCTTTGAACTAGACGTATCTGTTGATAACTGGACATTCTTCCCAGTCCGTTCACAGAATATTGTGGCGACCTTGTATGGTTCTGATACATCATCGGACGCGGAATTTCTTCTGTCTGCACACTACGATACGCGAAGAGCTTCCATAGGCGCCAATGATGATGCTTCCGGCATCGCTACTATCCTTGCCATCGCTCAGATCTGCAGCCAGCATTACTTCAACTACACCATTCGTTTCGTCGCGTTATCTGGAGAAGAATGTGGATTGTGTACAGACATGCCAGGTAGTAGGGACTATGCGAGAAAAGCGTATGACCGTGGAGATAACATTGTTGCATGCTTTGACTTAGATGTCATTGGTTTCTGTGAAACCGAGTTTGGTTCACGAGCTGTCCGTGTCTATACACCGATACAAGCGTCGTGGATTCCTCTCACGATGCAACAGGTCTGCGATGACTATCCAATCCTAAACATGACAATCGAACAAATGTCGAACCATCCTGCCGATCAGCAAGCCTTCATCTCCTGGGGATTTGACGCCGTCCTCATCTGTCAAGCAGATCAGATACGCAATGTCGATAAAAACGATGTTTATGAGAATATTAATCTTAGTTATATCACGAAAGTGTGTCGACTCATGATTGCTGTCGTTGGAGTACTAGCCCAGACGCCGATTACGCTCCAAGTGCGCTTCACAGATCCACTCAGAGGATATATGTATGCATTCGGGGGAAAAATGAAAGCTCCTGGTCTATCCCGACCGTTCCTCAGAGAAGGAGCAACCTATCTCATTGGCCGCACCATGGCACGAGTCAATATTACCTCAACAGAACCTATCAAGCAAGTAGCGTATGGGATCGATGATCTGTTCATCATGCGTTTTAACGATACGCAAGACACCGAATGGAAGATTCAAGGCTACGATACGCCTCTGATTGGACGTCACACGATCATGGTCTATGTGATCACCGAATCAGGACAAATAGCCAGAGACCAAATGGACCTGTACTGTTTCACATTATCCCACATGTATTTCCCGTGGTTAGCCCCCTTTTTCTATTACTTTTTTACTCCTTGAAAATCTTGATGTTTCCCCGGGCAGAGATGTTACGCATCACTTTATTATACCAGATGCTGGCAGGCATTTGGTGAGTATTGATGCAACGACGCATTGCGTTTGGAATCGAAAGATACCGACTCGCCGTTCGTCTGATACCTTGTAAGATGTCAACTTGGGACATTTGCTTCGGTTGGTAGACGATGTGTCCCACGTCATATTTTGACCAGTCTTTGGTGAGGATACGTCCCTGACGTTCGTATTCCTCATAGACATTCGTTCCAGGGTACGGCGTTAGGATGTTGAATTGCGCGCAATCAAGGTCCCATTGACAGGCTGTCTGGTAGGTTTTGTCGAAGACATCCGGCGTGTCAGTGTCAAAGCCAAACATGAATAAGCCAGTGACCATCATCCCGTGATCCCTGACTTTTTTTATGGCAGTTGGGTAGTCCTTGACCTTGTTTGTTCCTTTTTTCATACTGTCGATTGTTTCTTGTGAGAGGGATTCGATGCCGACGAACCAGCGGACGCATCCTGCATCGGCCGCGATTCGAAGGAGGTCGTCGTCTTTGGCAAGTCGATTAATGTTCCCATAACATTCGAACTGTTTCCCAAGTGGTTTCATTGCTCTGAAAAGGTCCTTCGAGTAGGTCGGATTAATTGTAAGGGAGGAGTCGATAAAATGGAGCAGCTTGTTGGGGAGGGTGGTTATCTCGTCGACGACTGCATTAATCCTTCTGGGACGGAAATGGACACCTTCGACGACGTGTTGGCAGCAGAACCAGCAGTGGGTTGGGCATCCGCGGGTGGCTTGAATGGAGGCGGGGCCATAGGCTCGCAGGCTGATACGTTGTGGTGCTGGTATCTCATCACCAGTGGGTAGGCGATCTCCTTGATAGTAGGGTTTCAGGGCACCTTGCTGGAGGTCCTTGAGTAGTAATCCCCAGACTAGTTCTGCTTCACCAATGACAATGGTATCTGCATGGGTTTTTGCCTCTTCAGGCATAGCGGAGGGGTGCCACCCACCGAGGACGACAGGTACTCCTCTTACACGGAAGGTGTCTGCGATGGTGTATCCCCGGTTGGCTGTGCAGGTCATAAGGCTAAGACCGACGAGGTCGTAGGGGCGTGTGTAGTCGATGGTCTGGATTTTTTCGTTAAGGATGGTGACGTTGTGTTCAGGTGGGGTAAGGGCAGCGATTTGCTCTAAGCTGAGGGAATGAAACAGGCTGAATCGATAATGAAAGGTTTGTTTTGCTCCTTCATGAGGCTCGATGAGTAGAATATTCATACTCTGCTCCACCATAGTTAGGATGGGGTTAAATATTTTTTTTATGTAGGACAGTTTGAATGTTCAGTTTGTACCTTATGGATTATATATAAGAGGTCTGGTTCAAAAAGTTTTGTTAAATGGATTTTTTCGAGCAGAGTGTAACTTCTGAGACCAATGAGAAGGAAAAGTTATGCAGGGGAATGGATTTGAACTCCCTGGACCAAATCAACAAGTTTGTTTAGCCATCAGCACAAAACATGAGTCTCATAGGATACATTTTTAAAGAAATAATTGTTTAAAATTGTCGTTTGAGGGAGAAAAAAATAATGGGTGATAATGAACTAATAGCCTTTAAAAT
>DATMXJ010000025.1:0-5393 GCA_035561675.1 Thermoplasmatota archaeon | reverse complement strand
TCCACCAGCAGGTTCAACCCACTCAAAGAACTCCGTATGATTGTTCATCCATCTCTTAAGATAGTCAAAATTGGTTTTCGCTCTTTGCTGAAAACGCTTGATCAGCCCAAACCGAGCAGCCTCAAGGATGCATGCGGTCATTATCTCTGACGTATACGACGCAGTACCGGTGGTGTGTGCCTTAACTCTCTGACAGCGAGCTGCTACCTCATCAGGGGCGATAATCCATCCTGAATGGAGTCCGCCTAAACCATAAATCTTTGTCGCACTTCCGGTCACAATCACATTTGGAATCCCAAAGGATGATGATACCGGGGCAAAAGATCCGTCAAGAAAGATTTCATCGATCAGAACGTATATACTATGATCCACCGCGATCCGTGCAATTTCCTTCAGCGTTGTCAGGTTCGTCAGCACACCGCTGGGATTATGCAGGTTCGTGAGGATCACAAGCTTTGTTTTTTCTGAAATGAGGCTTTCAAATGTTTCGGTCTGAATATTAAACCCATGTTCAAATGCTCTTGGCAAATTAATTCGCCGAGCACCGAGCATCTCAGGGGTCGACCACATCGGCTGATATCCTGGTTGCTCGACAATAAATTCATCTCCTTTCCCAAGAAGAGATGAAAACACAAGGAAGTTCGCCTCAGTAGCCCCTGTCGTCGTAACGATATTGTTACTAGTGCAGTTGTACATCGTACAGAGGGTTTTCTTCAACGCATCGGCACCATATTGAGCATTTGAACCCAACTCAAAACTATCAGGAAATGGCAAATCGGAAAATGTTTTATATTCTTGAATCGTGAGACCATGAATATTACTAAAAGCCAGATTATGGGTGGCGTGTGGAGCGTTCTGCAGCAACCATTCAAACAGATCAATTCGAGGAGCCTGCATAGGATGAAACATCAAACAGGACATATATTACAGTATGGAGAAAAAAGAAAAAAAGGAAACAAAAAAAAATATGTGTTTATGGTGGAGATTCGCTAAGCAGATCATAGAAATTGACATAATGAGTTTCTGTTTTGAACGCCATCTGGTCATGATTTGCAAAACTAAAGACCATATCACCAGTCGCTGGACAGGCAACCCATTGATTCCATGCCTCGGCCATCCCAGTTCCTTTTCCGAGTCGTTCAATTAAACGTAACAGCGGAAAATCCTCTGCTTGATACCCATTTCGCAGCACGTCCATGGTGGTGTTCAGTGTTAAATTCCCCCAAGTGACATTAATTTGTTTACTCACTGATTTATACAATTGGAATACTGCAAAAAAAGGATTGTTTTTTTGAAAGAACAACAGCTTGAGAAATGCGAGCAACCCTGATGGATTGTAGGGTTTCCGTTGGGTTTCTGCAATCGTTGGTTCAATGAACACATTCGTTCGACGCACCACATGCTCGATAGCCCAGAAAGGCTGTTTGCTTTCAACCGAGTCGTTATGGGTCCCAATATAGGTATGGTTCGCGGTCTGCTCAAGAACAAATCCTATCGCAGGATCCGCCTGCGAGACAATAAAGTTGAACCCATGAGTCCGATTCGTATTGAGTATCTGAAGAGCCTCCTCTGCGGTTGTCGCGGTATCTAATACTTCTTGTACACGGAAATGATAGGGGTTCCCCTCAAAGGTTTGGTCTTTGCTCCAGCAGATCTGTATACCAAGGGAAACACCATGTGAATTCATACCACCACCGGTGTGAAATGAGCCAGCGATCGCAGGGCATAGCGAAGCAGAACCATTGTCAGGATTTCTGACGATTAGGACGGTATTCTCATGGGCGTACTTCCCACTCACAGGGTCTTGAATGTTAGAGGGTAAATCAAAACTCCGGGCGTGGTATAATTGTCCATCTAAGGTTGCAATTCCCCAGGCTGCAATCCCATAACATCCATGATCAGAATATTCGACCGCCATAATGGATGCGACAATATCATTAAAGGAAATATTTGCCCCATCTGCGATTCCATGCATTTCTTCGATATACTCAGGGGGGACATATGACTTGGAGATATTCCAATATGCAAGCAACTCACTTAATGGAAGATACTTCTCAGCGTAATGTAAAAATGCACGGATATTCTGCTGGACTTTTTCTTGTAACAAGTATCCATGTTGGAATCCCATCTCATAATGTGATCCACTCACATGCAGAATCGTGATATTGTCTCGTTCTTCGACCCATCCGCCATCAATGAATGAAGCTTCAGTTGGAGAGACCTTCTTTTGTTGTTGAGTAACGATTGTTGCTTGTGCGATCGGCAATACACAACAGATGCAGATGAATACAACCCAGAGATTTTTCATGAATGAATCCTCCATATCCACAATAAGGGCACCTCTTTATAAAAATACTGGTTGAAATCATCCCTGAGAGGGGTCATCCTGTTTTTGCTAGATATTGACTGATCCGTTCAATTCCCTCGGCGATCTGTTCATGCTGATAGCAGAGCGGACCGTAGGAGAGACGTAGACCATATCTCATGCTAGGACCAAAACCGGTTCCAGGGATAAGCAGGACACCCGTCGCCTTCAATAATCGTTCGACAAATCCTCTTGGCTCCTTTTGTTGTGGCGTTGGACAGCAGGTATAGAGTCCACCATCGGGGGTGAGCCGTTTCCAACCCAGATGGGAATCCAACGATGACATCATGACCGACGCTGTTTCTTCATAGAGTCTCCGAGTGTCATGAACATACTGCTTCAAAGAACCATCAGACAGGGTTTGCTCTAAGAAACGTGCCGTAGTCATACTATGCAAACTATCAGGAGATAAGAGTATGGACTCGTTGATTTTTTCCAATCCATTGATCACTGTTTCATGCGCCTCCGCCCAACCAAAGCGCCGTCCGAGACTGGATAACCATTTCGAGTTGGAATGCAGCGTGATCAAATGACAATGATCTACGGGGGACCATGTGTAGCATCGTGGCATATCCCCAAACCACAAAGCCTTGTATGCATGATCCAAGAGGAGGTAGCCGCCTGCATCTGTGACAATCTCCAAGGCGCTTTTTAAGAATTCTTCGGAAGGAATCTGACTCGTAGGGTTATCGGGGACAGGGATGATGAAAATCCGTAATCCTTTAGCGCAGTACTGTTTGAGGATCTCTAACGACTCATCAGGGTTTGCAAGATACGTCCATGTCAGTGGATCTAGCGCGGGGATAAACCATATCGGGGATTTGGGAAGAGCACATTTCACGGCATTAAGGTAATTCGCGTACGTCGGGTCAAGAAATCCCACGGGTTCACCAGGGTTACATACCACACGCAGGATATCATGAAACAGTTGCGTTGATGAATGACCAAGCAGGATGTTCTTTGATTCCAGGGACTTCAGACCATAGATGGCGTTCTCCATTCGACAGATCTGCTCTCGGCAGGACGAATCGCCAATAATGGGACTATACCGCCCGCTTTGGTGAAATAACGTGGCATCGTTTATTATCAATTGATATGCTTCCCTTAATGCTTCAGGTGCGGTATGGTTACACCAGCCTCCACCAAACGATATAACCTCTTCAGGATTTAACCCCATCTTGCGAATTGCTCCGGGTTCCGCCATTTTCATAATCGTCTGAATCGGGGATAATCCTTGGAGATCCAGTTCAATAAGATCAGAGAGACGGAGCTTTCTTTTTTGTTTCCAAGAAGAGTCCATACATTGCAAAAAAGATAGATCTTTCTTTAATGTTTCCATTTTAGAAAAACCATCAGGATTTCCCTCAAATCATTAGATTAATATATTCTTGTTGTCTTCCTCAACAAAAAAGATAATGGAAAATGATTATGAAAGGAAAAATCGTTCTCATCACAGGTGCGACATCAGGCATAGGAAAAGAGACCGCACAAGGCTTAGCTCTTCTTGGAGCAACGGTTGTACTCACCACACGAGATGTAGAACGAGGAGAACAAACAAGACAGGAATTAATCCAATCGACCAAAAATACAAACATCGACGTACTGTTTTGTGATCTGGCATCGTTTGCCTCAATTCGAGATTGTTGCAATGAATTTCTCAAAAAATATCCAACGTTACATGTCTTAATCAATAATGCAGGAACTATGGATTCCCATCGACGAGAATCAAAAGACGGGATTGAAAACATGTTTGCAGTCAATTATCTTGCTCCATTTCTCATGACCAACCTCCTCCTCGATGTCCTGAAAAAAAGCGCACCAGCTAGAATCATTAATCTTTCGTCAGGGCTACATTCTGGAACAATCCAATTCAATGATCTTGAATTCGAACATGGTTTTTCCGGCATGAGGGTATACGGTCATACGAAACTAGCAATCATTCTTTTCACGAGACTTTTGGCAGAGAAACTAAAAGGAACTGGTGTGACAGTAAATTGTGTCAATCCAGGGATGAATGCGACAAACCTTGGAAGAAACGCAGGCTGGTTCTCCGCGAAATTTTTTAAACTCCTTGGAAAAAAACCATCCATCGGTGCACAGACCCCGATCTATCTTGCCAGTGCACCAGAGATTGAAACGATCAGTGGAGAATATTTCGAAAAAAAATCTGTCAAAAAGACAAATAAAGGAACCTATGACATGGATGCAGCCAGAAAATTATGGGAAGTCAGCAAAAGATATGTCGGGTTATAACCTCGATTCTTACTCCACGCCCTTCATATCGTCTTCCATCCGTTTGTCAAGCTCTTTATCGACCCCTTGTTCATGGGCGATTTTCTGTAATTCAGCAATAATATTTTCCCACAGTACTTGCTGAGCAAGTGCATAATCCCACATATCTAAGCGTCTTGCACCATCGCCCGTCTTGAATTCTTCAATGAGATCTTTTTTATCTTCTTCATTCATAGCAAAAACCCTTATTCCTCGTCTGGGACTTTTCCTTTGTGAGGATTTGCTGCCTGAGCGATCATCGACATCTCTGCAAGGATTTCCTCCCACAATGCTTCTTGGTCGACAGCGTAGTACCACAGATCTAATTTTTTATCGACATCTCCTTTTTTGAAGTCGTTCAGAAATGCTTTTTTATCATCTTCGTTCACGGGAACTCCCTACAAGCGGTACGGAAATAGTAATGACCTATATATTTGTTTATTGTTTGATTCACTCATCACCAGGGAGTCTTCACCCTTTGCACTTGGAAACAGGACACCGAAGAGCACCATATACTATCTCTCTTTATAAAAACCAATTTATGTACATTTATAACTAAAAAATACGCAGAAAGTGTAAAATTGAAAAGATATTTAAATAAAGATAGGATATTTGGTATGGGATTCGTATGGGATGGGACAAAATGTTCAACTGCGAACGATGCAGTAAAAAACTCTGGACCTCGTATCGGAAATTACCTGATGGCAAAGTGGTCTGTAATGAATGTTATACCTTTCATTTGATGCAACTGTTAGAT
>DATMXJ010000024.1:0-4053 GCA_035561675.1 Thermoplasmatota archaeon | reverse complement strand
CGGCCTATCAGAATGATCCGCCTCTGCTTTGATCCTATCGATGATTGCCCTGCGCTCGTCATCGCTGATTGGCTCAGCCAGGGTGATTTCCTTTTCCGGTTGCTTCTGCTCTTTTTGATCCTCAATCATCCTGCGAAGGTCTTTTGGTTTGAGCGTTATCCACGCTTCGGTGCCTTTGAGCGTTTCCTTATGCTTTTCAACCGCTAGCTCCATGATTCTCGTGGTAAGATCTTGGCCGATCTCCTTACTCATCACGTCCCGTTCGACTTCGCTTAACGGCTGTTTCGTGAAGAAAAACCGATTCCCCCCACACCCAGGGCATCCTTTCAACAACTGCGAGGATCCTTCTTCGAACACATGACCACATTTCAGACACTGATGTGGCATTAACAGACTCCCTTTCCAGGAATGATCGTCGTCTCGATCATATCATTATCTTTATGAACCATTCTGAGGAGATGCGCTGGCCCAATCACCGTCATCCGAGGTTTTTTTGCAACACCAAACACCCGCTGGAAGAACCCAACTTTTTCATTTTCGTATCCACCGATCTCAATACCAATGAAGGTATCATGGTTGATCTCCTTCATGGTATGTTCAATCAACTGTGCCTGTTCAGTCGGAGTCAGACCATGTTCTAGCACAAGGATTCTTCCTTCTTTTACTTCATTAAGAATATACTTCAGTTTATCTGAGGAAGAATAATTCTCCAGCTTCTTTCTGGAAATCAGATTAAATGCAATCCCGCTATCTTTTTTCACCATGGTTGTTACCTCCTCTGTTTATGTCGTTTTTTTCCAAATTCTTTTATCATCATCGTATAGAGATTCTCCGTGTTATATCCAGTCAGAGCGCTAATAGGAATCACTGGATGCTGAGGAAACGCGGATTTTAATGTTGCTGGACTTGCGTTTTCCGCATCAATCTTATTTGCTGCGATGAGAATAGGCAGATTTCGTGCCTCAAGGTTTCCAATGATGGTGACATTGACCTGTGTGAAAGGATCCTGTGTCGCGTCCATGACCAAAACGACACCATCAATATCATCAAGCCATCGGATCGCCTCGATGACTCCCTCAGTCGCTTCTTTTGCTCGCACCCGTGAATCATCCTTTGTCATCCCGTACATGTTCATGAATTCCTTAAAATCAATTTTCGTTGCAATCCCTGGCGTATCGACAAGATCCATCGTCAACGACGATCCCCCATTATCGATCCTGATGTTGTTTTTCCATTTTGCTCGTCGCGTCTCATGAGGAACCTCAGAAACACTCCCCATGATATCACCGGTCCAGTCCCGTAAAATTCGATTTGCCAGTGTGGTTTTACCGACGTTTGGTGGACCATAGATTCCGATCTTCGCATGGTTCTTCCCAAAAATTTTAAACATCATCTTTGAAAATCTACTTTCTCTGAATCTCTCGAGTAATCCCATCCCTTTCTGTCTCCAATTTATTTTTCTAAATTTGGTAAATAGTATACAAATAATACTTTATTAGTTTAGCGGCTCACGATTCTTCTGCGAAAAACACAATAAAATAATAACCCTTAAATAGCATCAACATTATTCGCTTGATGGAGTATTAATTATATGTTATATGGGACGGCATGATTTATGACTGAAGAAAAAGTAGGTGGTATAGGCGTGAAAGGAGTAAAAGATTCATTTATGGAACAATTGCAAGAAGCATCAACTGAACTGGGTTCTGTCAAAAGTTCATTTTCTAAAGGTATGGAGGATCTCGCAAAAATCCAAAGCATGCTCAGTTTCGAAGGATTGAACAAAATGGATTCTATGATGCGATCGTTTGAGGATCGCCTTTCTGAAGCAGAACGACGTCGGGATGAGGCAGCGGAAGGAGCTCGACGCTATAGTATGGAGCTTGAGAAAGAAAAAGAACGATTGATAAAACTCTGGGACGCATATAAGAATCAAGAGGAATCCTTAGCTACACAAGAGAAACGTGTCGCCGAGCTTGACGAGAGGTTGCGGGATACTGAACAGATGCACATGCAATTTGAACGAGATGCGACCGTACGAATCCAGACTCTGACGCAGAAGTTAGATGAACGAGCCCAGGCAGTCCAGCAAATGGATGATTTGAAACAACAGGCCATGCGATTCGACACCATACGCACACAAATGGAAACAAATGTTGATCGAATGCGCGGTGAGATTTCAACAAAGGATGAGGTCATCAGAGGATTAGAACGACAAGTTGAGGAACTACGCGGCTTTGAACAATTTGCGGATTTCAAACCAAAATTTGAAGAAGTATCAATGGAATTTGAGAAGGAAAAAGAACGACTCACAAAACTCTTCCGATTGTATGAGGAAACCGAATCGGAGAATAAACAGCTGAAAGAGGAACTCCGGGGTTGGCAAGGCTGGTTTGATACCAACGAGGAACTCTTCACAAAACTGTTTTCCTCCGTCGAACACCTAAAACAACAGCACACGACAGCTCCTACTTCAGAAACAACTGAAACAGACATCGAAATTCCTCCTTCCCTCCAAGATCAGCCAACACCTATCGAGAAACCAAAGCGAAGACTGCGGTTCAGAAAATAAACAACCCAACTTTTTTTTCTTTTTTTTATTCTATTTTTATCGAACTTATCCCTGTTTCGTCTTCCGAGATCATCATGGTATGCTCCGTGAAATGTTTGATGTCTTCTACGTGAGTAATAAGGAAAATCTGTTTGAATTTAGAAGAAAAACCATTCAATGTTCTAATGATGTTTTGCTTCCGTATCTGATCCTGCGAGCCAAAAATCTCATCTAAAATAACGAATTGAAAAACACTCCCTGCTCTTTCGGTTATGATCTCTGAAATCGCTAGTCGAATGCAGAGGTTTGCCAAATCTTCTTCGCCCCCCGAGAACCGTTCAATGCTATATGGTGCTCCGTGGTCGTACACCATTAGATCATAATCTTCATCCAGTTCTATTTGAGAGTATTTCCCATCTGTAAGCTGATCAAAAAGTTCCGATGCATGAGCGGAAAGCATGGGGCGGATCTGAGCGATGAGATACGTCCGGAACGATTCCATGACCTCGGAAAGCATGTTCTGGTGTTGGGCTTCCGTTCGCTCATTTTCAAGTTTTTTTTCCAATCTTTGTTGGTCCTCAATGTTTTTTTCATAGGTCTTAATCTGCTGGTCGATAAGTTTTTTTTCTCCTTCTTGTTCCTTTAGTTCTACAGCTATTTTTTGTTGTTTTTCATTTGTTTCATAAAGTTTAGTCAAAGATCCCTGATAGAGAGTATATGCTTCATTGACACGGGTCCGAATCAGTCTGTACTGCTTTTCATCAAAATCGGCAACACCGAGAGTTTTCAGATCTTTCTTTTTATGTTCAAGTTCTTGATTTTCTCGTTCCATCTCCTGGGTTGTATGCCGAATGGTGTTTAGGGATTTTTCTCGTTCAACAACTCGACTACGCAGGAACATATTTTTTTTCTGCAGCGCTTGTTTTTCACGAGATGATCTGTCGAACTCTAGTTGTAATTCTTTTTGTTCATCAATGAATCGTCGTGACTCATGATTTTTTTTCTCAATATCTTTCGTAAACGCAACGATAAGTTTTTTTTGTTGGTCTCCTAGTACTCGGTCGCAGGTTGGGCATTTTGCCTGCGGTCCTATTTTTTCTATTGCGTGTTTTTTTTCCGTTAATTCTTTGATATCCGCTCTGAGTCGAGTGGAGAGGGTCAGGTTCTGCTCTTTTTTCTTAATACTAGTTTGAATAACACTCGTGTTTTTCTCCTGTTGTTTCTCAAAATCTTGGAGTTCTTTATCAAGAGTCTTGAACCGTAGAAGTGTCTCGTTCAGTTTTTCAAGGGTCTCTTTTCGTTCGCGTAATGTTTTTTCTATTCGTTGTATGTCGTTTTCCAAGCGTTGTTTCCTTTCGAATTTACCTTTTTTCTCTTCAAGTTGTCTTGTCGTAGTAAGCAATTTTTCGTACGAAATCTTCTTTACTTCGCATTCTTTTTTTATTTTCGAAAGCTCCTCTTGTATTTTGTGATGGTGTTTCTTTTGTTCTTCCATGCAGAGC
>DATMXJ010000023.1:0-2964 GCA_035561675.1 Thermoplasmatota archaeon | reverse complement strand
CACGCCACCAAATATCTTCGACGGCTGACTGTCTTTTCCAGCAATCACCTTCTCAGTCCAAGTGGAAAGATCAATGGCACGGACCTTATTTTCATGAAGTGAAACAATCAAGAAAAACGAATGGTCACATACGAAGAAATCGCCCTTCCGATATGCTGGGATCCGGACGAGATAGGTCATGCGAAAGACCTGTTTGCTGTCTTTCATCCCTGCGGTGGACGCGGATTGTTTAAACTCCCCGCCGAACTGCTCCTGGATTTTTTTCGCTATCGAAAACGCAGTTGCTTTTTCGCTGAGGAAGAAATCAAGGCCTTGACGATTTTCATCAAAGTCAGTGATATATAACCCTCGTTTCCCGCTCTTTTGTAACTGCGTGACCAGGGATTCAACCGTAGAGCGAAGGATCTTTAGCTCACTCTTCGGAAATGTGCGTTTCTCCGCCCGTATCTGGATGATTGCCTCGTAGTACCCTCCAGCCTCTCGAGAGCACACGTCACAGGTGTTCCGTCTGATTCGTATTGTCAGTGGGTGTTGCTCCGTGATCGGTTGGCCTTCTAAAAAACCAGAGATGGACACCATACAATGGAGGATGCGAACCTGTTCGTCACACTGGGTTTGTATCGTGACATCTTTCAGTTCAGGACTAATCGAAAATGCATCCTTGATATGCTGTTTCAGGATGTCATCAAAGGATTCTTGCACCCAGGTGTTCTTGTGTTTATAGGAGGAACAACGAGGGCAAATCGTGATATCCATGATTGTTGGTCCTTTGGAAAATTGCGTATGCTTCAGATAGCAACTCAGACAGACACCGTTTCGAAAGATTGGTTCGTCTTTCCCACATTCGACACAAAACATGATTGTAATCCATTCCTGTTAGGTTCTTTGAGTGAGATATACACCATAGATTATTAAGCCTGCCCCCAGAAGGAAAAACCAGGTAAAACTCGTCCCAAGGAAAAACGACATCAGAATCGTAAAAAGAGGGATGAAGTTCAAAAACACTGCTGCTTTACTCGCGTCAACATATTTTAACGCATAGTACCAACCCAGATACCCAAACAAAGAGCACGTCAACGCAAGGTAGAGAATCGCTAGCCACCCGTTCAACGAGGTTTGTCGAAGAACCGGTCCGATATGCAAGAAAACAAAGGGGAGATAGAACAATGTACCAAGGCCGAACGCATAGGTGGTAATCACAAACCCATCATATCTCTGCAGAAGATGTTTCCCAACTAAGGAATACAGTGCCCAGCAGAATGCTGATAACAACATCAGGATCCCACCGATAAAAAAAAGGTTATCAAAGGTCATCTTTTGCGTTGAAAGATCAGAAAACATGATGACAAAAACCCCGATGAACGACAAAACAATGCCGCCCACCCGTTTTCGTGTCAACGTTTCATGCAGGAAGAGACTAGAAAGAATCGCAATGAAAATCACATTCGTATTAATGAGCACAGAAGCGGTAGGAGCGTTCGTATAATGAATCCCAAGGAACTGGAACAAATACAACAGGGTCACCCCGGTCAATCCCAGGACCACCAACCAGGGGAATTCCTTTTTTGGAAGCAGTAACGGTTTCTTCCGAAGGACCACGAGCAAAAACATCAAAGGAGTAGCCACCAGAAACCGCAGGAACCCTAAATCAACAGGGTCCATCTCCTTTGTCACGATTTCCACAACAATAAACGATCCAGCCCAGACCAATGACACAAGAACGAGAAGCAACCCAATGAGGATATTCTTGTTCATGAGCACCGATAAACAGGCACAAGGTTATAAAACGATATCGTGAGTAACTTCTGCCGCGCTCTGGAAACCAGAACGCTTTATCTAGAAAGAACGAAAGAATCAAAAACAAATCCATCTGGTTTTTTTGCCTCAAAGAGTAACGTTGATGAATCCACGGTAAGCAGACAATAATGAAACGTTTTTTCTGAATAGATCGTCCAGGGGCTATGCCCAACATCATACAGCGGAGCACCTCCTCCACCCGTGACGATATAAGTGATACCATTGACGATACTGCGTTCGTAGTCATGGTCATGTCCATTCAACACGATGTCTACTTGAAAATGTTCAAAGACAGGAACCCAGAACCTTTGCAGCCAGCTTGAATTCCCATGTTCGGATCCTGAGCTATACGGCGGGTGATGGAACATGACGATGGTGAACGGTTGTCTGTCAGTCTGTAACTCATACAGAAGCCAGAAATACTGGGCCAATCGATACCGAGAGCGCAGGTTCGAGTCAAGAGCAATGAAATGCACTGGTCCATTGTCAAATGAATACCAGCGTTCATTGGAAGGAAGTGAAAAGAAGGAAAAATACAGATGGCTGTAGTTCTCGTGATTCCCAAGCACAGGATAGAACGTGCTGTTATGGACAAAAGGTGATGCAGTGAAAAAATCAATCCAATCGTCTGCGTTTTTCCCTTCATCGACAAGATCCCCGGTATTGAAAACAAATGCTGGTTGTTCTTTCTCCATCGCTTGAGACACGAGTAAGGTACTCAGCCAGTTATCCCAGCCTCCACGCGTATCGCCATTGACTACAAATCGAATCGTCTCATTCCGCTCGAACGCTGTCCAAAATGTATAGAGGGGACTTTCTGTCCCATCAGAAACAACGGTATAATAGTACTTCTGATTTGCTAGTAACCCTCTGATTTTCACCGAATGAAATGATGTTGGAAAAATATCTTTTTCTACGGTGATATCTCCTAGCGCTGGACTTCGCCCCCAACGCACCTCGTTTTGAGTGGTTGGGGTTTCGGTCTTCCATGAAATGGTAATCGAGTCGAGTTGAGAATGTTGGGGATACGGACCAATGAGAATCATTGCAGTAATACCACTGCTGCTTAATCCGACGAGCAACAGAAGGAAACCTACAACCATTGTAGTGAATCGTAAGGTTAGTTTCATAGATCCTCAATCTTTCAAATATATCCTTATATATGAG
>DATMXJ010000022.1:0-3293 GCA_035561675.1 Thermoplasmatota archaeon | reverse complement strand
GCACTTAGCGTATCGCTCGTTCTTTTTTTACTCAGGAAAAAACAAGCACCTGCTCCGACGAAAAAAAGCAATCTAACAAGCCTTTCCTCCCCTGCTCCGTTGTCTCAGGAAGTATCAAAAACATGCATGAACCTACAAGAGTTTTTCGCAGATACCTCGACGAAGGGAAAGGATGCATTCAAGACCTCGGTGATCTCCCGGTACCAGTCATTGCTAACGTTTTTGTCTACACAAGGACTAGTGTTATTGCCGAGTTATACACATCTTGACATCCGTAAGACCATGCTTTCAGAAGGATTCCCAAACACAGAAACCGAGATTGTGACAGAGACGTTCGAACGTGCACTGTATTCACCATATCCTCTGAGTGAACAAGAGGTGACCGTATTTGACCACCATCTGCAAAGATTGTTACAAAAACAGGGGATGACCTAATGAATTCAGCCATGAAAGGGGTCTATCAATTCTTGATCCTCGGAGGCATAGGGGTGCTTCTTTTTGTCCTTGCGCTCGCGACACCCATGGTTCAAAATACTTCGGAGTTCAGCATGTATAACGCAGGGTGGAACGGCTGCAGCAACATCGCGGTAAAAACCTACACTGAAGGGAAATTTCAGCCAACGTTCACCGTCGATACAAACGAGTTAACCCTATCTCCGAAATCATTTGTCGAATATCCTCTTGATCCAAAGAACGCAACGATTCTTATTGTTGGTCCTCGCTCTGAGTTTTCTTCACGTGAAGCAGACTACCTCCAAGGTTTTCTCAAAAAGGGTGGCATGGTGCTGCTCGCTGATGATTTTGGTACGGGAAATGATCTGCTCGTACAGCTGAATACGACAGCGCGTTTTACTGGTGATCTTCTCCTTGATTTATCGTTTGAAAAAAAACCGAGTTTTGTCACGATTTTTGATTTCCCAAAACCGTCTCATCCTGTCCTGAGGAACGTTTCTCATATCCTGCTGAATTATGCGACGAGTATCTCAACTGGGAAGAATACATCCGTGCTCGCTGTGTCTTCGCAGCTGAGTTGGCGTGATACGAACCTGAATGGAAAGGAGGATGCAGGGGAGGAAAACGGCCCGTTTCCCGTGCTCGCTACCGAACGATATGGCAATGGGACGATCGTTTTGCTTTCAGATCCTTCTGTTCTTATCAACTCGATGAAAAACCAGTTAGATAACGCGGTGTTCCGCGAAAATCTACTCCAGTACCTCTTTTTGGACAGGGGTACGGTGATCATCGATGAGAGTCATCGGCAGGATCCTTTGCTGTTACATATCTTCTATACGATACCTGCGAACCTAGGTGCGATGGAGAAGGTCGCTATAGTTTTATTAGTGATTGGTGCATTCCTAGTTGGATTTACGAAAATACCATCATATATAGTACAAAAAGTTATACAGTTGATCGTTAAAGAGGAAAAACCAGCAGAGAAGACATCTGCTGAGAAAATGATTGAGGAGTTGCTTACAAGACATCCATCTTGGAGTGGGAAGAAGCTCAAGGGTCTTGTACGGGAGTTGAAAGAATGAATATAGGTCCATCATCTGGTATTGATTTTAAAGCTGTGCGAAACACCTGTGAACTGATAAAGTCCGAGGTGGGGAAGGTTGTCGTCGGCTATGAGGATGTCGTGGATGATTTACTCGTGTGTTTGATCACCCAGAACCATATGCTTATGCTGGGTATCCCAGGTATCGCAAAAACGACGCTAGCAAAGACGTTTTCCGCTGTCACGGGTCTGTCGTGCAGCAGGGTACAGTTTACCCAGGATCTGCTTCCTTCTGATATCATCGGGCATCATTATTTTGATCAGAAGACGAGCTCGTTTCAGTTGAGGTTAGGGCCGATTTTTACTGAAATCATGCTTGCTGATGAGATTAACCGCTCTCCGCCCAAGACGCAATCCGCGTTGATTGAGTCCATGCAGGAAAAACAGGTGACTATCGAGGGAACAACGCTTCCTCTCCCCAGCCCGTTTTTAGTAATTGCGACGAAGAATCCTATCGAGACTGAGGGTGTGTATCCTCTTCCGGAGGCGCAGTTGGACCGGTTCCTGTATCGGGTGTCCATGGATTATCTCAAGCCTGAGTTGGAACTGGAGATGTTGCGACACAAAAACAACAACACCTCAACCTCGGTGAGGGTGGTTGGCAGAGAAGCCGTAAAGAGCCTTATCGGATTGCATCATAAGATCTACACCGATCAGAGCATCCTTACCTATATTTTAAGTATCCTGAATGAGACCAGACATACCGATAAGGTGGTGCTCGGTGGGAGTCCCCGTGCTGGTGAACATCTTCTCTACGCTTCCAAAGCATATGCGCTTATCCATGGGAAGGAGTACGTCATCCCTGATGATGTAAAAGCTGTGGCGCCAAAAGTGCTCGGGCATCGTCTGCTGCTTTCTGCTGAGTCTGAGCTTGAAGGATTGTCTACAGAAAAGGTTATTGATGATATTTTACGTGCAGTGGAAGTCCCTGACATCGTGGAGTCTGTAGTACTCACACGCTAAGACAAATTTTTTTTCCTTTATTTTTTTCTCATCAATAATGGTGTACCGCAGATGAGCGTAAGTACTCCGAGGAATATGATTTGCTGTTGCGTGGATTCCACAAGAAGAACGAGATTGTCGGGGAAGATAGAGACGAGGAGGATAAACACCCCGGAGATAAGAACGATTAGGATTCCTGCGATGAGGAGCGGTCTGGTCCCTCCGATCTTAAAGACAAGCTCTGTATGGTCAAGCTGAAGGATGATCTGGAGGAGCAGGAGGCTGGGGATGATGAAGAACACAAGCTCAAGAATCAACAGGATATTTTCGTTGATCGTAAACATGCGGAGCTGCAGCAAAGCGATGAGATAGAACAGGAACATGCCTGTCATCCCAAGATATTTCTTCCTACGTACGAGTCCAATCAAAAGGACGATGAAAGGGACAGATGCAAGGACGATGTTTTGGAGTGTCATCTCAATTTGAAGCAAAAGGACGACGAACAGGTAACTGAGAAGAACATACGGGAGGTGTGTCTGTATCTTCATGCGTGTTTCCCTCGGACGTGCTCAAGGATGTTTCTTCCATCCATCTGCGGGGTGAGCTCCACGATTTCGATTTTCATTTTTTTTAGTTTAAGGATGAGTTTTTCCCGTTTGGTATGAAGCTCGTAGAGTTTCTCCAGCTGATCCGTGGTGAGGCGTGTCTTGTCAAGATGATACGATGGTGTGAACGACGTGAGAAGCCAGATGATGAAATGTTTCGAATGCGCAAGATGCATCGTCTGGTACAGGGA